>JBATID010000281.1:0-4930 GCA_049667545.1 Woeseiaceae bacterium | reverse complement strand
GCTCGGCAAGAACCTGGGTGATGACCTTGCCGAGGGCAAGGCCACACTGCCGCTCATATACGCGATGCGTGCGGGCTCAGAGAGTGAGCGAGCACTGATCCGCGAAGCCATTCTCGATGGCGGACTGGAACAGCTCGACAACGTCCAGGCGATTATCCGGTCGACGGGTGCGCTCGACTACACTGCAAAGCGCGCGCATGCAGCAGCCGACCTCGCGATTGCCGCGCTGGCCGATATCCCGGACTCGGATTACAAGCAGGCCCTCATCTCAATTGCCGAGTTTGCCGTTCAGCGAAGATCCTGACGTGGATCAGTTCAATACCCCCTGGCGAGTCACCTCTGCCGCCATCTACACCACACCCACAGATTCGCGCGTCTACGGCACGCTCGATATTGACGTGACGGATGCGAAGCGCTTCCTTGAGGACAAGCGCACACAGGGCGTCAAGCTCACGATGACGCACCTCGCGACGGCGGTGCTTGCGAGAGCCATTGCCTTCGACGTACCTGAAATGAACTGCTTCATTCGCCGCGGCAGCGTTGTCGGTCGTGAACGACTCGACGTCATGGTGCCGGTGTCCGTTGGTGGCGACTCGGGTGTAACCGCCGCAATCATAAAAGACGCACACGCTCGCACGGTGAGTTCGATCGCTGCAGAAGTTCGGGAGAAAGCCTCCTCCAGCCGGGCCGGTACAGAGATAAAAGCGGCCAAAAACAAATACCTGTTGAACCGTATTCCCTGGCCTCTCCGCCGCCCGGTGTTTCGCTTGCTGAAATGGATCACCGTCGACATGGGTGTCGAAATCCGGGCGCTGGGTTTGTCAGCGCACAGCTTTGGCTCGTTCGTGGTCTCCGACATCGGCAGCTTCGGCCTGCATACCGGCATGACCGCACTGATGCCGGCCGCCAAAGTCCCTGCCGTTATTGTGCTGGGCAAGATTGAAGACAAACCGGTCGTACGCCGCGGCGAGATCGTGATTCGCACAATACTGCCGCTGACCGGCACATTTGATCACCGCATCGTCGACGGCATGCAGATCGGCAAGCTGGCGCGCGGCATCAAACGAAATTTTCGAAAGCCTGAGTGGCTCGACGAGGTACCGAGTGACGAGCTCGAGAATTGCCTCTTCAAGCCTCGCCAATAGCTCCGCCAGGGAGCATCAGTGAAATTGGTCGGGGCGAGAGGATTTGAACCTCCGACCCCTTCGTCCCGAACGAAGTGCGCTACCAGGCTGCGCCACGCCCCGACCGCGGGACGCGAATGTTACCTGAAGTCATCGGGCACAGCCAAGCCCTCATTGTCATCGATTTACCAAGCGACGTGATATCGACTAGACTCCGTTCGAATGCGCTCCTTGATCGACAGCAAACTACCGGACGTCGGCACTTCGATTTTTGCCGTCATGACGCAGCTTGCGAACGACACCGGCGCGATAAACCTTGCGCAGGGCTTCCCAAGCTTTGAGCCGCCGCGCGCATTGACTGAGCGCGTTAACCACTATCTCAACAACGGCGGTAATCAGTACGCACCGATGACGGGCATTCCGGCCCTGCGACAAGTGATAGCAGAGAAGACGAGCGCCCTGCACAACCGCGACGTCAACGCTGATTCCGAGATTACTGTTTGCACCGGCGCGACGGAGGGGTTGTTCAGCGCTATCCAGGCAGTCGTGCATAACGGCGACGAAGTGATCGTCATCGATCCTGCTTATGACTCCTATGAGCCGTCCATCACGTTGGCCGGAGGCCTGACCCGGCACGTGCCGCTGCAGCTTGCCGCCAACGGTTACGATTTCACGATGGACTGGCAGCAACTGCGGGACACACTGTCAGCGAATACGCGCCTCCTGATCCTTAATTTTCCGCACAACCCCACTGGTGCGATTCTATCGGCGGCGGACCTCGACACGCTGGCGGAAATCGTGCGCCAAAGCGACTGCCTCCTGCTCTCGGATGAAGTCTACGAGCACATCATCTTCGACGGTCAGGAGCACATGAGCCTGCTGCGTCACGATGAGCTGTGGGGACGCTCGCTGGTCGTATCCTCGTTTGGCAAGACGCTGCACGCAACCGGCTGGAAGCTCGGCTATTGCATCGCTCCGAGTTGGCTGTCCGCTGAATTTCGCAAAGTACATCAGTTCACGACATTTTCAGTGAGTACGCCGATGCAACTGGGCGTCGCCGACTTTCTGCAAAGTGACGCCGGCTACTACGAACGACTGCCCGCTTTTTACGAAGAGAAGCGTGATTTTTTCTGCCAGCAGCTTGCCGGTTCACGGTTTCGCTTCACACCGGCGCGCAGCACGTTTTTCCAGCTGCTCGATTACGGCGAAATAACCCACGATGATGACGTCTCGCTAGCAAAGCGCTGGACCCATGATATTGGCGTCGCATCGATTCCGCTTAGCATCTTCTGCGAGCAGTCGTTTACCGGCACGCGCCTGCGGTTTTGTTTTGCCAAGGACGACGCAACCCTGAAACGGGCCGCGGAAAAGCTCTGTCAGCTCTAGGCGCTGCCTAGCTGGAATGCCAGCATCGCGCCAAAGTACCCAATCACGGTCATATAGACCCAGGCAAAAATCGGCCAGCGCCACGTATTGGTCTCGCGCCGGATGACGGCAAGCGTCGCAGCACATTGCAGACAGCAGGCGTAAAAAATCAGCAAGCCAATCACCATCGGCAACGTAAATACCTTGTCACCATTCGGCCACGTGGAGGCTTTCAAACGGTTGGACAACGTACTGACGTCAGCATCGTCACCAACCGCATAAACCGTACCCAGCACCGCAATAACAACCTCGCGCGCGGGAAAACCGGCAATGACCGCCGACGACACGCGCCAGTCCCAGCCTAGCGGCGCGAAGACCGGCTCAACGAAATGCCCGGCACGGCCCAGCCAGCTTTGTTCCATCTGTGCCGCCGCCGCCAGGTTGTCGATGCGCCGGTACTGCTCGGCCAGCTCGCTGCCGGACAGGGAGTACGTCGCCACTGCGCGCTGCTGTACAACTTGCGCTGCAATCTCATCGGACCGTGGGTAATAAGCAAGCCCCCAAACGAGGACGGCGACCACGAATATGACGGTTCCCGCCCGGTAGAGAAAGACCTTTGCACGGCCCAGCAACTGGATGAAGACCGTTTGCAGATTCGGACGACGGAACTCGGGCAGCATCAGCGCGAACGGCGGCTTGGGGCCACGTAACGCGGTTTGTCGCATGAGCAGTGCTGTGAGGATGCCGGCGACAATGCCGAACAGGTACAGGCCGAGTAACACCAGCCCCTGCAAATTCATCAAGCCAATCTGTGTCGCCGGTACGAACGCGGCGATCAGCAGCGCATAGACCGGCAGCCGTGCAGAACAGGTCATGAACGGGGCCGCAAGTATGGTCGCTATGCGATCGCGGCGATTTGGAATCACGCGCGTTGCCATGATGCCGGGAACGGCGCATGCAAAACTTGAAATCATCGGAATAATCGACTGCCCCGATAGCCCGACGGCGCGCATCGCCCGATCCATCAGGTAGGCGGCGCGCGCCAGGTAGCCGGAGTCTTCGAGCAGGATAATAAACAGGAAAAGAATGAGGATTTGTGGCAGGAAAATGATCACGCTGCCCACACCGGCAATCACGCCGTCGGCGATCAGGCTCGAAATCGCACCATCACCGAACGTGTTGAGCACTGCGGTACCAAGCGCGGAGGTTGCGGCATCAATCACTTCCATAACCGGGGTGGCCCACGCGAAAACCGCTTGAAATACAATGGCCATCACAACGAAAAGGCCGATCGTCCCTGGTATCGGCCTGTTGATAAAACTCGTCACGCGGGTGCGCCACGAATTCAAACGCGGTGTGGAGCGCTGCACCTCGCGTTGCGTTTCGCGAACCCATTTGTAGCGAATGCGGGCGTCCACAGCAATTGGCGGTTCACGCCCGAACAACTCGTCACGCAACGTCTCAAGTTTGCCGCCAGCGTCGTTGCCCAGCTTGTCGAGTATCGGTTGGTTTGTCGCAGTTGCGCCGTCGATCAGCAAGCGCTCAATCTCTGCAAACCGGACCGGCTCCGTCGCGGTGTTCGCGAGTACTTCCGCGGCGACCGACAATTCCGGCCAAAGCGCAATTCTTGCGGGCGGCGTCTGCGAGCGAATATTGCTAATTGCCCCACGCAACTTCTCCAGCCCGGCGCCCGTCGTTGCCACAACCGGATAGATCGGCGTGCCACCAAGCAACTGACTGAGCCGTTCGACATCGATACCGATGCCTGATTTGTCAGCCGCATCCGACATTGTCATCGCAACAATGACGGGCAGCTCGAGATCGAGCAGCTGTTGCACCAGGAACAAGCCCTGGTAGAGGTTTGTCGCGTCGAGAACCGCAAGGATGCCATCGGGCTGTTGGGTGCCTTCCATACGACCGAAGATCACGTCGACTGTGATGTGTTCCTCGAGTGAATGCGCGCTCAGCGAATGGGTGCCCGGCAGGTCAACCAGTTCGGTGGTCGTCTTGTCGAATTTGAGGATGCCGATGTGGCGCTCTACGGTAACACCGGGATAGTTACCAATCCGCTGCTTCAGACCGGTGAGCCGATTGAACAACGTACTCTTGCCGGAATTGGGGGTCCCAACAACCGCTACGCTGGCGTCTGGACGTCGGCTAAGGGTTATTTGATCGGCAGGTACGCGTATTTCTTTGGACTTAGTCACCAGCCGCTACAGGCGAAATCTTGAAGTGCCTTGCGTGTTCCTGGCGCAAGGAAATGCCGCAACCAAACAACCGAAATTCCATCGGGTCGCCACCGATTGCCGCGCCTGCGTTCTCAAGCTCGGCCCCTTCGACAAGGCCGAGAACCATCAGTCGCAGAACCTGCGGATCCGTGGCATCAACGAAGTTGATAATGCCCTTTTGACCGCGTTTGAGCGTGGCAAGAGTTTTGCCGT
>JBATID010000280.1:0-1887 GCA_049667545.1 Woeseiaceae bacterium | reverse complement strand
GTTTTACGGTGTAATCGAGATTACCAGCGTCAGCGTACCGGAGCCCGGAACACTTGCCCTTCTGGGTATTGGACTTGCCGGAATTGGTTTTGGGAAACGCAAAAAAACTTAAGCGAGAGAGAATTTCTGCTTATCAAGAAGCCCCGCCCAGTGAGGGCGTGTAAAAACAGGAGGCCACCTCATTTGAGGTGGCCTCTTTTTGTTTGGGTTCAGACTGCCAGTGCCTGGCACAGTCGTTTCGTTCCCAGTACGTTGATGGCGCGGGTGATGTTGTAAGCCGTTACCGCGAGCGCCATTTCCGCTTTAACCTTCGTTAAGCCTCGGAGCAGGAACCTGCCGCCGTCCATACGTCGCTTCAGGGTACCGAAGGGGTGTTCCACCATGCCGCTGCGACGCCGCATCATCAATGGATTGGCCGCAGTACGTTCAGCAACCGCATTGAGGACGTCCTCATCGAAGTGCCGGGTGACCCAGCGCTGCTTACCGGCCGTACACTGCGATTTGATGCCGCACGCGCCGCAAGCCGTCGTGGTGTACAGGTAAAGCCGTGACTCGGTGGATTTGGTCTTCTTCACCAAGCGTTCATCAGCCGGGCAAGTAAAGTAGTCGCCCGCGGCATCGTAGCGGAACCGGCGCTTGTCGAAGTAGCTACCATCCCCCTGGTTGTTCATGGCGCGCTGCACCGGCAGATACGGCGTCATGCCATGCGCCTGACAGCGCTTCAAAAGCTTGCCGTTGGAGTAACCGGCATCCGCTAATACGGTTATCGCCGCGTTGCCCAGCTGCCGCTGTGTGCGCCTCGCCATGCGGTACAACTGCCGCAGATCGCTGGCGTCCTGCACCACATCGACATCGGTGATCAGCCGGTGCTTGCTGTCCACCGTACTCTGCACGTTGTAGCCGATCCGGCCACGGCGTAGTACGCGCGCCTCAGGATCGGTGTCCGGTTGTGCGTTGAGGCCAGCCTCATCCATTGCCTTGATACGCTCGGTCAGCGTCTCCCGTTCCGCATGCAGTGCCTGCAGAGCCGCCTGGGTATTACCGCCAGCCGATGGCGGCTCATCATCGTCGTCATTGTCCTCGAGCGCCTCCAGCCAGGTAGTAATCTCCGTATCCAGGCGCTTGAGTTGCCGTTTGAGATCCTGCTTGTGAGTCACCTTGCGACGGTTGTTATCCGCACTGAACTTGCTGCCGTCGATGGCGATCGTGTCACCACCATACAACGACTGTGTGCGGCAAAACTGCACGAACGCCCGGCACACCCGCGTCAGGGCCACTCGATTGTCCACCCGGAAGTTGGCTATGGTCTTGAAGTCAGGTGCCAGCCGGTTCAACAACCACAACACCTCGATGTTCTTCTGGCACTCGCGTTCCAGCCGCCGCGAACTGCGAACCCTGTGCATGTAGCCGTACAGGTACAGCTTCAGCAGATCGCCGGGATGGTACGGCGGTCGACCGGTCGCCTGGACCTCGATACGCACAAACCCCAATGCCTTGAGATCCAGCGAATCGACAAAGGCATCAATCACTCGTACCGCATTGTCCTCGGCAACCAGTTCATCCAGCCGTTCCGGAAATAACGTGCCCTGATCTCGGCTTTGACCCTGAATATGCATAAAAAAATACCCGCAACAATGTGCGGGTATTTTCTCAAAAGACCGAGACTATTTACACAGTCTCCGAAGCGGGGCTTTCGTTTCGCCGCAGCAATCGAACTAGTTACCAAAGTAGAATCGCCAGCTCGCGCCGTAAACCGTAACGTCATCATCAACTGAGGCGCCGAGACCGAACGCGGCGATACCTTCACTGATATTAAAATAGATACCAGCACCGACGGCCGTGCTGTCGGCATCGTCGCCAAGATCCGAATAGGCGATCTCGCCATAG
>JBATID010000279.1:0-3788 GCA_049667545.1 Woeseiaceae bacterium | reverse complement strand
ACCTCGGCCACGAAGAACGGCTGCGACAGGAAGCGCTGAATCTTGCGTGCGCGATAAACAATCTGCTTGTCTTCTTCCGACAGCTCGTCCATCCCGAGAATCGCGATGATGTCCTGCAGTTCTTTGTAGCGCTGCAGCACCGCCTGCACGCCGCGCGCACAGTCGTAGTGTTCCTGGCCAATGACCAGCGGATCGAGAATTCGCGACGTGGAGTCGAGCGGGTCAACCGCCGGGTAGATGCCAAGCTCCGCGATATTTCGTGACAATACGAGCGTTGCGTCAAGATGCGCGAAGGTCGTTGCCGGCGACGGGTCGGTCAGGTCATCGGCAGGAACGTAAACGGCCTGGAACGACGTGATGGAACCGGTCTTCGTCGAGGCGATGCGCTCCTGCAGGATGCCCATTTCCTCAGCCAGCGTCGGCTGGTAGCCCACCGCTGATGGCATACGGCCGAGCAGCGCCGAAACTTCCGTGCCCGCCAGCGTGTAGCGATAAATGTTGTCGATGAACATCAGGACGTCACGACCCTCGTCGCGGAACGCTTCTGCCATCGTCAGGCCCGTAAGGGCGACGCGCAGGCGGTTGCCGGGAGGCTCGTTCATCTGGCCATACACGAGCGACACCTTGTCGATAACGCCCGACTCGGTCATCTCGTGGAAGAAGTCGTTACCCTCGCGAGTACGCTCGCCAACACCGGCGAACACGGAATAACCACCGTGCTCCTTGGCGATGTTGTTGATGAGCTCCATCAGTGTCACGGTCTTGCCAACACCCGCGCCACCGAACAGGCCCACCTTGCCGCCCTTGGAAATTGGCATGATCAGGTCGACAACCTTGATGCCCGTTTCCAGCAGCTCGGTGGTCGCGGCTTGTTCTTCATAGGACGGCGGCGCACGGTGAATGGGCAGGTGTGTTTCCGCGCCGATGTCACCGGCATTGTCGATCGGCCTGCCCAGGACGTCCATGATGCGACCGAGTGTTTTCTCGCCGACCGGCACCGAAATCGGCCCGCCCGTGTTGGTGACATCCATGCCGCGCTTCAGGCCTTCTGACGAGCCCATGGCAATCGTGCGGACGACGCCGTCGCCCAGCTGCTGCTGCACTTCCAACGTAATTTGCGCATCATCAATCATCAATGCGTCGTAAATCTTCGGGATCTGGCCCGCCGGGAACTTAACGTCCACAACAGCGCCAATTACCTGCACAGTAGTTCCGGTGCTCATCTTTTTTCCTTAGCCCAGTCGGGCGTACCTGACGCCCAAAAAATAAAGTCTCGTATTAGCCTGATACGGCAGCTGCGCCGCCAACAATTTCTGAAATTTCTTGTGTGATGGCCGCCTGCCGCGCTTTGTTGTACTGCAGCTGCAAGCCATCGATGATCTCACCGGCGTTATCCGTCGCCGACTTCATCGCCACCATTTTTGCCGCCATCTCGCAGGCAAAGTTTTCCACCGCACCGCGATAAACCTGCGATTCGATGTAACGCATCAACAAATCGTCGAGCAGCTCGCCGGCGTCGGGTTCGTAAATGTAATCCCAGTGTGCCTGCAGGTTGTCGTCATCGTCACCGACACCGCTCGTTGGCAACAGCTGGGTCACCGTCGGGCGCTGTGTCATCGAGTTAACGAACTCGTTGCTGACCATGTACAGACGATCGATGCGGCCTTCTTCGTACGCTTTAAGCATGAGCCTGATAGCGCCCAGCAGGTCGTTGACGCTGGGTTTGTCACCGAGATGCGTCGCCGTGCCAACCACGTTGCCACCCATCCGGCGGAAGAAGGAAACCGCCTTGGCACCCACCAGCGCCAGGTCGACTTCGATGTTCTCGCCCTGCCATTTTGCGATTTCGCCGATCACCGCCTTGAAGGCGTTGGCGTTGAGTCCACCGCAAAGACCACGGTCAGTGGCAATAACGATGTAACCGACCCGTTTCGTCTCGCGCTCGATCAGGAACGGATGTTTATGGTCAGGATTCGCGTGCGACAGATGCCCGATCACGCGACGGATGCGCTCAGCGTAGGGGCGCGACGCCTCCATCTGCTTTTGCGCCTTGCGAATCTTGCTCGCCGCAACTTTTTCCATCGCACTCGTGATCTTCTGCATGTTCTTTACAGAAGCAATCTTCGAGCGGATTTCCTTTTCACCTGCCATATATCTTAGTCCCTGTAGGCGCGCGCCTTGCACCCCGAGGGCACGTAGCGCGCGATCGCGGCCAAGGGCCGCTCCTACAAATCAAATTAATAAGCGCCTTTCTTGGCGAAGCCGTCCAGAATGCCTTTCAGGGTCGCAACCACGTCATCGTTGTAATCGCCAGATGCATTAATGGCATCCAGCTCCGACTGATTATTCGCGCGCGCAAAGTCATGCAGCGCCGCCTCGAAGTCGACGATCTTCGCGACGTCGACTTTATCGAGGTAGCCCTCGTTGGCTGCGAACAGTGACAGCGCCATTTCAGCAACCGACAACGGCGAATACTGTTTCTGCTTCATGAGCTCGGTTACACGCTCACCGCGCTCCAGCTGCGCACGTGTCGCCGCGTCGAGGTCGGAGGCGAACTGCGCGAACGCCGCCAACTCACGATACTGTGCAAGCGCCAGGCGCACACCGCCGCCGAGCTTCTTGATAATCTTCGTTTGTGCCGCACCACCAACACGAGAAACAGACAGGCCGGCGTTGATGGCCGGACGAATACCCGCGTTGAAAAGGTCAGTTTCCAGGAAGATCTGGCCGTCGGTAATTGAAATCACGTTGGTCGGCACGAACGCGGATACGTCACCGGCCTGCGTCTCAATGATCGGCAGTGCCGTCATCGAGCCCGTTTTGCCCTTCACCTTGCCGCCCGACACCTTTTCGACGTGTTCCGCATTGACGCGAGAGGCGCGCTCGAGCAGGCGCGAGTGCAGGTAGAAGACGTCACCCGGATACGCTTCGCGGCCCGGCGGGCGACGCAGCAACAGCGACACCTGGCGGTACGCCCAGGCCTGCTTGGTCAGGTCGTCAAAGATGATCAGCGCGTCTTCACCCTTGTCGAGGAAGTACTCGCCCATCGATGCGCCGGAGTACGGTGCGATGTACTGCATCGCGGGACTCTCGGCGGCCGCGGCGGCCACGACGATCGTATGGTCCATCGCACCTTCTTCCTCGAGCTTTCTTACGATGCCGGCAATCGAAGATGCCTTTTGACCAATAGCGACGTAGATGCACTTGATGCCGGTGCCACGCTGGTTGATGATCGTGTCGATGGCAACGGCGGTCTTGCCGGTCTGGCGGTCACCGATGATCAGCTCTCGCTGACCGCGGCCAATCGGCACCATCGAGTCAATCGCCTTGAGCCCGGTCTGGACCGGCTGGCTGACTGACTGGCGCTCGATAACACCTGGCGCAACCTTTTCGATCGGTGCGGACAGGTCCGTTTTGATCGGCCCCTTGCCATCGATCGGCCTGCCCAAAGCATCAACCACGCGGCCCAGCAGTGCATCGCCGATGGGCACCTCGAGAATGCGTCCTGTCGTCTTGACGGTGTCGCCTTCTGTAATGTGTTTGTAATCACCGAGCACAACCGAACCAACCGAGTCCTGCTCAAGGTTCAGTGCCATGCCGAAGGTGTTCTGCGGGAACTCCAGCATTTCGCCATAGCGCGCGTCCGCCAGGCCATGGATGCGTACGATACCGTCGGTCACTGCAATTACAGTACCGACGTCCCGCGCCTCCGCGGATGCCTCGAAGTTCTCGATGCGCTCTTTAATCAGCGTGCTGATTTCAGAAGCTTTGAGTGCCATTACGTTTTC
>JBATID010000278.1:0-2310 GCA_049667545.1 Woeseiaceae bacterium | reverse complement strand
CCAGCTGCGGTTTGCCCGTAATCTCCTCGCCGAAACGCACACAACGTGTGCAATGAATGCAGCGCGTCATGTCGGTAGAGACCAGCGGTCCGATATCCTTGTCTTTAACGACACGCTTGCCATCGTTGTAGCGGGAAATGTCTCGGCCGTAACCCATGGCCAGGTCCTGCAATTCGCATTCGCCACCCTGGTCACAAATCGGGCAGTCGAGCGGATGGTTGATCAGCAGAAACTCCATCGTCGCCCGCTGTGCCGCAATAGCGGCCGCCGACTTGGTGAATATCTTCATGCCCTCGTTGATCGGTGTCGCGCACGCGGGCATTGGTTTCGGCGCCTTTTCCACTTCGACCAGGCACATCCGGCAGTTGGCCGCGATGCTCAATTTCTGGTGATAACAAAAACGCGGCACGTAAGCGTCGACGTTATCGGTGACTTCGATAATCATCTGGCCCTTGCGCCCTTCGACCGGCTTGCCGTCGACTTCTACGTTTACGATGTCATCACTCATAAGAACTACGCTGCCGCATCCGTAGCCGCATCGACAATGCTGCGGCCATTGTTGTGGATCATGTATTCAAATTCGTGGAAGTAGTGCTTCAGGAAGCTTTGCACCGGCCACGCTGCCGCATCGCCAAGCGCACAAATCGTATGACCTTCTATCTTGTTGGCGACATCGACGAGTTTTTCGAGGTCCGCTTCCTCACCCTTGCCATCGATGATGCGAGTCAACATGCGGTACAACCACCCGGTACCTTCGCGACACGGCGTGCACTGCCCGCAGGATTCGGCCATGTAGAACTGCGAAATACGCCGCAGCACTTTGACCATGCACGTTGTCTCATCCATGACCATCACAGCACCGGTGCCAAACGATGATCCCGCCTGCTGCAACGACGTGTAGTCCATCGTGCAGTTCATAATTATTTCAGCCGGCAGGACCTTGCAGGAAGAGCCGCCGGGAATTACAGCCTTGAGCTTGCGCCCGCCGAGCATGCCGCCGCAGATCTCGTTCAGCAGGTCCTTGAAAGGAATACCCATCGGCAGCTCGTAGTTGCCGGGCTTCTCCACATGGCCCGACACGGAAAACAGCGCGGTACCGCCTGAACCTTCCGGACCCAGCGCCGCGAACCAGGCTGCGCCTTTACGAATGATCGTCGGTACGCTCGCAAGGCTCTGCGTGTTGTTGATGGTGGTCGGTTTACCGTACAAGCCAAAATTGGCGGGGAATGGCGGTTTGAAGCGCGGCCTGCCCTGTTTGCCCTCGAGCGATTCCAGCAGGGCGGTTTCCTCGCCGCAGATATAGGCACCCGCGCCGACAAACGTCTGGATATCAACGTCAATACCTGAGCCACCGATATTCTTACCGAGGAGACCCGCCGCGTAAGCCTCTTTGACGGCCGCCTCGAATCGCGGCACCGGCTCATCCATGAACTCGCCGCGAATGTAGTTATAAGCCACCGTCGCACCCATCGCATAGGCGGCAATCGCCATACCCTCGACCAGCGCGTGCGGATTGTACCGCAGCACGTCCCGATCGTGACAAGTACCGGGCTCACTCTCATCGGAGTTGCACACCAGGTACTTTTGCACTTTGGCGTCGCGCGGCATGAAGCTCCACTTCAACCCGGTTGGAAAACCGGCACCGCCGCGGCCGCGAAGTCCGGAGGCCTTGACCTCATCAATGATATCGGCGGGCGACAGACCCCCGGCGAGCACCCGGCGCCAGGCCTCGTAACCACCGTGCTGCTCGTAGGTGGCCAGCGTCCAGGACGCCTCGGCCCCCAACGTGCTAAAGCACACCAGGTTCTGCTCGTAGGCCATTAGTCGAGCCCGTCCAGTATCTCGTCAACCTGCTCGGTGCTCAGGTTCTCGTGATACTTGTGATTGACCATCATGACAGGCGCGCCGCAACAAGCAGCAATACACTCTTCCTCTTTCTTGAGAAACACGCGCCCGTCAGGTGTGCTTTCGCCCAGTTTGATGCCGAGCTTATTTTCTACGTGTGCGACGATGTCATCGGACCCACGCAGCATGCAGGAGACGTTGGTGCAGATCGCCACTTCGTTGCGGCCCACCTCACGCGTCTGGAACATCGAGTAAAACGTTGCCACTTCGTAAACCTGGATCGTTGGTAACTCCAGGTAATCGGCCACCGCATTCATTTGCTCGGCCGTCAGGTAACCGTGATTCTCATGCTGCACCGCATGCAGCGCACTGATCACGGCCGAGCGCTGCCGGCCTTCCGGAAAGCGCGCCTTCCAGTGATCGATTTCCTTGATCACATGCTCGGACAGGACGTAGCTCATCGAT
>JBATID010000277.1:0-19434 GCA_049667545.1 Woeseiaceae bacterium | reverse complement strand
CAAGGATATTCACCACCGGTGCTCGCACTGCTCGCCCTGATGGTCAGCTTTGGGCTGACCGGATGCGACGGCGATGATGGCGCCAACGGCGCTGCCGGCCCCCAGGGCGTTGCAGGAGCCGACGGCGTGGACGGCGCAGATGGCGCAGATGGTACGGATGGCATCTCGTGCTGGGACCTCAACGAGAACGGTATCGGAGATCTCCCGGACGAAGACATTAATGGTGATGGCGCGGTTGACGTCGACGACTGTAGCGCGGCTGGCAGTACTGCCTACAAACCGCCGGCTCTGCACCGCGGCTATTTTGCCGAGAAACCGTATGAAGGCACCGAGTCCTGCATGCGCTGTCACGGCGATGTCGGCGACGAGATCATTACGACCGGGCATTTCAATTGGGAGGGCGTCGCCTCGAACATCGAGGGATTCGAAGGCGGTATCCACGGCAAGAAGGACATTCTGAACAACTTCTGCATCGCTATCCCGACGAATGAAGGTCGCTGTACGCAATGTCATATTGGTTATGACTACGCGGATGCGAGCTACGATTTCGGTGATCGCAACAACGTCGACTGCCTGGTATGTCATGACCAGACAGGTACCTATGCCAAAGCACCGACAACGGCCGGACGGCCTGCAGGCACTGTTGACCTGCAGGCCGTTGCGCAAAGCGTCGGCGAGGGCAGCCCGACGATCGACAACTGCATCTTCTGCCACGCCAATGCGGGTGGCGGCGACAACGTTAAGCATGGCGACCTGTCGATGTCGCTGGCCGACACGACGCGTGATTTCGACGTGCACATGGGCACGGATGGTGCTGACTTTGAATGCATCGCCTGCCACCAGGTGAAACGCGACAACGACGGCAACCTGCTATCCCATGGCATTGGCGGCATGCCCTATCACTCCGTTGAAGAAGGTGTGATGAAGCAATGCGGCGACTGCCACGGCGACCGCAACAACATTCACGCCGGCTCTTCGGTCCAGACGATCGTGTCGTTCCACGAAACTATCGCCTGCCAGACCTGCCACATCCCGACGTTCGCCCGTAATCAGTCGACCAAGACCCAGTGGTATTGGGAGACCGCAGGCCAGGATATCGCACCCGAAGATATACCGAAAATTCTCGGTCGCGATGCCTACGACAAGAAGAAAGGCGACTTCGTCTGGGAGAACAACGTCAGGCCGACGTTGCGCTACTTCAATGGCAAGTACGAGAAATTCCTGATCGGCGCAAATGATCAATACGAAACCGAGCCCGCAATGCTCGCAGTACCTCTTGGCGATCACACGGACCCGGCGGCCATGATCTATCCGTTCAAGAAGATGGTCGGCAACCAGCCCGCGGACGCCAATAACAATACGATCCTCGTACCGCATCTGTTCGGCACAAAGGGTGGCGCGAATCCGTACTGGGGCAAGTTTGACTGGAATCTCGCCTTACAGGACGGTGCAGCCGTCACCGGCCAGCCCTACACCGGCGAATTTAAATTTGCTGACACGGTGATGTACCTGTCCGTCAACCATGAAGTTGCGCCGAAGGAAGAGGCCTACGGCATGGATAATGATTGCGGTGACTGCCACTTTGGCGACCAGATCGACTGGACCGAACTCGGCTGGACCGGTGATCCGGTCGTCGACGGTACCCGACCGGATTGATATTGCTCCTATAAAACAATATCAACGCTTGAAGGCGCCCCTCCCCCCCGGGGCGCCTTTTTTTATTCCAGCGGCAGGTAGATGACCGTGTTCGTGATCAGGATCATGACGAAGATCAGGCACGTGATCATCGGGCCAAGATAGATCGATCCGGTCATGCGAAAGAAATACCGATTGAAATATGGCAGCACGAACATCATGGGAACAACGGCGAACAACAGGTTCACGTACAGCCAGCCGTCGGTCCAGTAGACCATACCGGTCGCGGCGAAGGTCACGTATTGCACAACAACGATCAAGAGCAGACCTAATGAGTTGGCCACGGCACCCAGCAGCATACCGCGCCATTCCGGCTGCCCTTCGAAGCGCATGGCTGCATTTACGCGCAGAGAATTTGACAGGAAAAAGATAAAAAAGAATGGCGCGTACATGAACAGCAGCGGCAGCAGTGCCGGCTGGAAAACGCGCACACCCATAAACAGGAAACGGTAATCGACGTGGAAGAAATAGTAAACGGTGAACAGAAACAGGAAATAGCAGGCAAACAGCACCACGGCCAAATACAGCGTCTTCAATAAATGGGCCGGATACGTTTTTACACCCCACATGTCCGGCGTGACGCCATGCTTGCTACCGAAGAACCGGTAACTTAGCCAGAACAACAGGAAGCCAACACTGCCGTTGAGCACGGCCCACAGCATGACCGCGTTGTTCATGCGCTGCGGGAAGAACCAGGTGAGCTGACGCGTTGACGCGGCAACAAACAGCTGCTGCGACAGTTCCGCCATCGGAATATAGGTAAAGCAGGCGATCAGCGCGCCGATCACGAAGGTTCCCCAGAACAAGACGCGCCCCCGGCCCTGCGGCCGCGGCAGCGGTCGAGGAACGGGTTGCACGAGCGAGCTAAACACGGGCATTTCGAGCAGCAAACGGCCAAATGGAATCACCGCGACCAGCGCCGCAGCCAGTGAGATCATGCTGAAGAGTTCTTTCCACTGCCAGACCTGGTCGAAGCTGTCCATTCCGGATTCGAAGTCGAACGCGTGCTCGAAATACTCCAGCTGGTTGGCAGTCGCCTCGCTGTTGTATGGCTGGAAAGGATGCAGTACGTGCTCGTTGTGCATCACCCGCAAGGTTCGGCTGTCTTTATCGCCGTAGTATTTGCCAATCTCGACCTCGTCGACAGACCGGCCCTCGGACTTGAGCCCTGAATTAACGAGCCGCAGTGCTTCGGGCGCAAAGCGCATGTCGCCGTTCTGCAGCTCATTGCGGTAGGCCCCTTCGTCGTATAGCGCGTAACTTGCGCCAACGTTCGAACGTACGTCTTTCAGCACGCGCTCTGTCAAGGTCAGGACGTAACCCGAGACATACACGGAATCGAGCTTGCTGGGCTGCCCGGTGCCGATTGCCTCGCGGCCAAAATAATTCGCGCCACGAATAGCCGCGTTGCCGCCGGCGGAATGCCCGGTAGCGCCAATTCGGTTTTTATCAATGTAGTTGAGGTTACCGGTGCTTGCCGCGTAATCGACGACCGCGAACAGGCCGTAACCTTCAGTCGTTGCCGCGATACGGCTCAAGGACGCGCTGGAACCGCCCTGGGCATAAGGGTCGATGCTGAGCGTGACGAAACCGCGTCGCGAAAGTTCAATCGCGATGTTCGACAATGATTCCTTGGAGCGCTGAAAGCCCGGAACCACAACGATGAAGGGCGCAGGGTTCTCGCTTGTCGCACTGTTCGGCTTGAACAGGTCGCCAGCCACCCACTGACCATTGTGCGTGGGGATCTTGATGTCCCGAACCTGGACATCGCCAAAAGAACGCTGGATCAGCGAAACAAGGAGGCTCGAGACAAGCACCGTCGCGACGCAGACAAACAGCAGTCGTTTGCTCGATTGCTTGTCGAGTGAGTGATTATGCATCGACGCAGTTTGCCTGCAAAGATGCTGAAAGACTATTACCGGAATCCTGCTGTCTAGATGAGCGTTGCTGCAAGATTAGCCGTCGTGTGCTGTCCCCACTCTGTGCGATAAACGATGGCGCGATTTCGGCCCTGGCTTTTTGCTTCGTACAGGGCATCGTCTGCCTGGCGGATTAACTGATCGGCCGCAACATTGCCGGACGCGTCGGTTGATGCCGCGCCAATGCTCAGCGAAACGCAGTGCAGCGTCTCTGATGCTTTGTGTTCGACCTTGAGATCCGCTACGTCCTGGCAGAGCCCCTGCACGTACGACTGCAGGAAATCCGGGTTCGGATCATAAAGGAGAATCACGTACTCCTCGCCGCCATAGCGGGCCACCATGTCGAGGGGCCTGCTTACGCCGGCCGCGAGGACATCGGCCACCGCTTTAATACAGTCATCTCCCATACGATGACCATAGCAATCGTTATAGAGTTTGAAGTGATCGATATCGGCGACGATTACCGCGATGTGTTTTCGCTCGCGTTGCGCCTGTTTCCATACCTGGCGCAAATGCTGGTCAAAAGTGCGGCGATTAAATAGCCCGGTGAGCCCATCGGTGTGGGCAAGGCGCATCAACTCTCGTTTGTTATCAAAGAGCTCGCGCGCGTTGCGCTCCAACGTGTACGCTCCCCACGAGCCGACCAGGTTGCAGGCTGCAAGAAACAGTGCCCCGTAGGCGAGCTGCTGCAGCTCGACGCCCTGCACCACACCAATAGCGACGAACAACACAAACAGCGACCACCCGACCGCGACACTCTGCCGGAATGTGAGCCCCAGGACGAGATACGCGCTAAACGTGATGTAGACGAGCGGCCATGCTGCAACCGTAGCAGCGCTGCCAGCAGCCATCGTACCGATCCAGATTGCGGCTACACCGACAACCATCGAAACCCCGGCGAGCAGGTACGGCAAGCTGCTGCGTTTGCTTAGGAAGACAGCCGCGCCCATACCAACGGCCAGCGGGAGCAACATCGTCAGCAAACGCAGCGGCACGACCGGTTCAAAAAAGGCTTTTGGCATCAATAGCATATCGATGATGCAGACGATGATTACCAGCGCAATGCCGAGACCGAGACCGGCGCGGATAAACGGCAGCATGCGTTCAAGATAGTGCTGGCGAAAGCCTGCCTCCATGACACCCGATTCGTCGGTTTTGTCTGTCGAGTGCGACCACAATCGCGGTTTGAGCGGCAGGTGATGGGCTTGGTTCAGCATTGAATAGACTCTGGCGCATCAGCAGTGCGTATCGACCGGTACATTGCCAAACTTTACACCTTTATAGGTCTCGATTGCCCCTCACCGCGCGACACGCTCCAAAGCAGATAGCATTGATCCAGCTGCTGTCAGACACACAGATCACGCAGACGCGTGCTGGCGGCACCACCGTTATGCGCCACCATTGCAATCAGCAGCTCGGCAGTGGCTACCGCATCCACCAGGCAATCATGCGCATTGTAACGAGGCAGCTGATAGCGGCTGCGAAGATCGGCGAGCCGCAACGATTTTTGGTCATCGATATGATGCCGGCGCTGCTGTCGACGCTCCTCCAGCGCCAGCGTATCGACGACGGAGATCAGCAATGGCGTGCCGAAACGTCGCTTGCAGAAACGGTCAAGCAACAGCTTGTCGAGACCGGCGTGGTGCACAAGCAGTACGCGTCCTGTCAGCGCGACGATAATTTTGTCAAGCACCACCGCACAGTCAACACCCGCTTCGACAATGGTATCGGTGAGGCCATGCACGGCCGCACTATCACCAACGCCGCTGCTGTGGCGGACGATGTGCGATTCTGCGCTGGCCAGGTCCACTTTGCCGTCTCGAATAAGCACCCAGCCCACACTGAGCATGTCGGCGGTAGCCGCGTCCAGGCCAGTGGTTTCGATATCCAGGCTGACGAACTCCGTGTCGCGGAAGATTGCGCTCGCAGACGGTAGCGGATGGCGGACAAACTCCCGGTACGGCTCTTCGAGTTCGCGCCTGCTCGTGCGATAGCGACGCAATTTGAGCCAGCGCCGCTTCATGCAAGGTGAAAACGGTTGAGCAATGCCGCCTGGCTGGTTCGAACCTGCGAAAATGCGGACTTCAGATTGTGTCGCACCAGCGGCGACAGGCTCGACGGCGCCAGAAAATTATCCGCCGGTAAACCGGACCGCAGCTGCGCACTTTGATGTTCGATGCGAAGTTTTTCAATGAAGTCGAGTGCGTCTGCCAGGCTCGCCGCATCGTCATCACTGATCTCACCGGCCTTCGCGGCGGCCTTCAGTCGGTTTCGCGTGGTGATGCGCAATTCGCCGGCTGCCAGCGAACGAATCCGTGCAATCTCGACGATCGGCATGATGCCGTGCTGTTTCAGATCCAGCTTGTTCTTGTGCTCCCCGGACTTTTCCAGCACAAACTGGCGAAAAAATCCAAGCGGCGGTTGGAAGTTCATCGCGTTTTTCGCCATCAGGGCCAGGAACAGCTCATTTTTCTTTGCGGTTCCCCGAATGCTGGTCTTAAGCTCGTCAACCAGTCGGTTCGTACCCCGGATGAAGCGCAGATCGAAGAAGATGTTGGCATGCATCAGCGCTTTTTCTTCCGGCACCGTAATCCATTGCCGAAAGTACTTTTGCCATACCCGGAGTGGCTGTCGCCATTTCGGGTTCGAGGCCATAACATCGCCCGGACAGTAAACGTAACCACACGCGTCAAGACCGTCATTGACGATTTTCGCCATGGCCGCAAAATAGCTGTCGTCAGCTTCAGTCGCCGCGTTTGAGAGCACCAGGGCGTTGTCCTGGTCACTCTTTGCCGACTGCTCGGAGCGCCCCTGCGACCCCATGGCAACCCAGGCATAGTCGCACGGCGGCGGCCCAAGCTCCGTTTCTGCGATGCGCAACAGCTGTTTGGTCACCGTATCGGTAATTGTCGTGATGAATTTCCCGAGCTGCTCGCCATTCGCATCCGATTCGATCTGGCCAATAATGAGGCCTGGCAAGCGTTTACACGCCTTGGCAACCCCTGTCGCTGTCGTTTGCCGGCCGATGTCGCTGACCAGATACAGCGGATGCTCGGTTTCGAGGCGCATGAAATCGCTCCTCGAGACCATACCCAGCAGCTTGCCGCCCGACGTTATCGGCAAATGGTGTATGTGATTTTGCATCATCAATAACGCTGCCTCATAGGCAAGCGCGTCGCCATCGAGTGTGATTGGTTCGCGCGTCATGACGTCCGTGACAGACGTCTCGGGCCCCAGTCCCGTCGCCACGACGCGAGCTCGTATATCGCGATCCGTAACGATGCCGCTAACTCTTCCGGCTTCAGTGATCAACATGGCTGAAACACGCTCTTCAACCATCTTCGCCGCAACATCCCGGATCGTGGTGCCGGCTTCAAAGCTGACGGGCGGGCGCCCAACCAGCGTTCTGACCAACGCTCCCGCCACCCCGCGGAAGCTTGGCGCCGGCGGTTGCAGCATCAGGCGATCGGTCAGCGCACGAATAAACCAGGTGTCAAACTCCTCGTTCTCCCGGCGGATTTTCGCAAAAGTTTCACCTGCAACGTGATAGACCAGTGAGTCCTCAATCGCCACTGAATGATTCCTTGCGGGAGTCCCGTTCATCAGTGAGGGAAAACCGAAACAGTCAGACTCGGCCAAACGCGCCATAATATTGTCGTCGTCATCGCGAAGTTCAATGGCACCACTGCGGACGATATGCAGGTAATGATTCTCATTACCGATGGTGAGGATGTCCTCGCCACGCCGGTAATAGGCAATCTTTATCGATTTCGCGGCCGCCAGTAACTGAGCATCAGTTAGACAGTCGAAACCGGGCACACTGCGGAGGAATTGAGTAATATCTGGAAGTTCATTCATGCCGTGATTCTGACACGCCGGGCAAAAAGGTTAAATATAAGCCCGCATTTTTGCTAGTATTTCCACGCACAATTCAACTTGGGGAAGCCAAATGTCAAAGAATAACAATTATTGGCAAGCGAACCTGAAGCTAATGGCGTTCTGTCTCGTCATCTGGTTCGTTGTGTCGTATCTCTTCGGAATTATTCTTGTCGAGCAGTTAAACCACATACGCATAGGGGGCTATAAGCTGGGATTCTGGTTCGCACAACAGGGGTCGATCTACGTATTCATAGCGTTGATCTTTTTCTATGCCAAACGCATGGGCAAACTCGATCGTGAACATGGCGTTCACGAAGACGACGAATAGGAGAGCATCATGTCACTACAAGCTATGACTTATCTCGTCGTCGGGTTCACCTTCGCGATATACATCGGTATTGCTATCTGGGCACGCGCCAGTACGACGAAAGATTTTTACGTTGCCGGTGGCAGCATTCACCCGGTGGCCAACGGTATGGCAACAGCGGCCGACTGGATGTCGGCAGCGTCGTTCATCTCGATGGCCGGGCTGATCGCCTTCATGGGATACGGCGGTTCCGTGTTCCTGATGGGCTGGACTGGCGGTTACGTATTGCTCGCCATGTTACTGGCACCCTACCTGCGCAAATTCGGCAAGTTCACGGTTCCCGAGTTTATCGGTGAGCGCTACTACTCGAACGGCGCGCGCGTTGTCGCCGTAATCTGCCTCATTGTCGCGTCGGTTACTTACGTTATCGGCCAGATGAAAGGCATCGGCGTCGCGTTTTCGCGCTTCCTCATAATCCCTTATGAGATCGGGCTGTTGATCGGCATGGGCATCGTATTCATCTATGCTGTTCTGGGTGGCATGAAAGGCATCACCTACACGCAGATTGCACAGTACTGCGTATTGATCCTCGCCTACACGATCCCGGCTATCTTTATCTCGCTGAGCCTGACAGGCAACCCGATCCCGCAGCTGGGCCTTGGCTCGACAATGTCGGGTAGCGAGGTCTATCTGCTCGATCGACTTGACCTCGTACTCAGAGATCTCGGCTTCCTTGAATACACGACAAACGCGAGAATCAGCACGACCAATATGTTCGCGTACACGTTGTCGCTGATGATCGGTACGGCAGGCTTGCCACACGTGATCATTCGGTTCTTCACGGTTCCGAAGGTGAGGGATGCCCGCAGCTCCGCAGGTTGGGCACTGGTGTTCATCGCGATTCTCTACACGACGGCACCGTCCGTTGCGGCAATGGCACGCCTTAACCTGATCAACACAATCGAGCCGACACCAGGCGAATACATGGTCTACGACGAGCGTCCGAAATGGATCAGGAGCTGGGAAACGACCGGGCTGCTGGCGTTTGAAGACAAGAATGGCGATGGCCGCATCCAATACTCAGCCAACGCCGAAACCAACGAGATGACAAAGGTTGATCGCGACATCATGGTCCTGGCCAATCCGGAAATCGCAGGTTTGCCAAACTGGATAATCGCATTGGTCGCGGCCGGTGGTCTTGCCGCGGCGCTGTCGACGGCCGCCGGTTTGCTGCTCGCAATATCCTCATCCATATCGCACGATTTGTTGAAGGGTATCTTCAAACCCGATATCACGGAGAAGCAGGAGCTACTCGCCAGCCGCATTGCAATGGCAGGCGCGATCGGGGTGGCGGGCTACCTGGGGTTCAATCCGCCTGACTTCGCCGCCGGCACGGTTGCCCTCGCATTCGGGCTGGCCGCATCATCGATCTTCCCCGCATTGATGATGGGCATCTTCTACAAGAAGATGAATAAAGAGGGTGCGATCGCCGGCATGATTGCAGGCATAAGCGTGACGCTGCTGTACGTGTTCCAGCACAAGGGCATCATGTTCGTCCAGAGCACCTCGTTCCTTGGCGACATGTCACCGAACTGGTTCCTGACCATTGAGCCGAATGCGTTTGGCGCGGTCGGTGCGTTAGTCAACTTCGCGGTGGCATTCGCGGTTGCCAAGGTAACGGCACCTCCGCCGGAGCATATCCAGCACCTGGTCGAAAATATTCGCGTCCCACAAGGCGCGGGCGCGGCCATAAGCCACTAGATCGGATCAGAGTCCGTTTGCAGGGGGGTCGTTTCGACCCCCCTTTTTTTTGCGTCAGGCCTCAGGCCCTGTAGGATTCACGCTATGTTCAAGAACAAGCACGTCATCGTGGCAATGCTGGTCGCCCCTGTCCTCTCGATCCTGGCCTGGCTCGCCGTCGACTATTTTGTCGGCGAGCGGCCGCATGCGGCGAAGCCTGGCAATGCCTATCTTTTGGTCGCCAAGTCCAATTGCCGCTCTGACAGCGGCCAATGCGACCTCGCTAACAGGGATTTCGAAATTACGCTGCGGGCAACCCGGATTGGCGATGCCCGAATGACCCTGGAGGCGCTGTCGAAATTTCCGTTACAGCAGTCGACCATCGGCCTGGTTGAGTCCGGGATCGAGGCTACACCGTTGCCAATGGACAAAATGGACGCCGCCGCGCTGCGCTGGAATGCTACGTTGTCGCGCCCGGTCAGCGACGAGGCGACCCTCCGAGTCGCCATGCTTGCACAGGGCGTCACTTACTACGCCGAAGTGCCCGTCACTTTCCTGCAACTTGAATATTGATCGCCAAGTCCGGAGTGACCGTTGAGTTATCGTTTGGTATTCGGCGCCAGTGGTTACATCGGGGGCCACCTGGTCCCCTACCTGGCTGCGCACGGTCACAAAGTTCGCGCGACGGCACGCAACGTCGAAGTATTGGAGAGCCGCGCATGGCAGGGCGTCGAGCTCGCACCGGCCGACGCGCTGCGCCCCGAAACGCTGGCCGCTGTGCTCGACGACGTCGACATCGCGTATTACCTCGTACACTCGATGGCGGCCGGCAAGGACTTTCCCAGGCTGGATGCCGAAGCGGCCCGCAACTTCGCAGCCGCCGCCGCTCGTCACGGGGTACGCCGTATCGTGTACCTGGGCGGACTGGTCCCGGAAACGCCGAAATCGCTGCACCTGCGGTCGCGGCAGGAAACCGGCGATATCCTGAGAGCCGGCGCGGTACCAGTGACGGAAATTCGGGCCGGCATGATTGTCGGTCCCGGATCGGCCGCCTGGGAGGTCATTCGTGACCTGGTCAACCACTTGCCCGTTATGGTCACGCCACGCTGGGTATCCTCACGCTCGACGCCAATTGCGCTGAGTAATTTGCTGCGTTACCTCGCCGATGCACCCGCACTGGAGCAGACGGCCGGTGAGATCTACGACGTCGGCGGCCCCGACGTACTGACGTACGCGGATGTCATGCGCCAGTACGCGGAACTGGTCGGCAAAAAGCCGCGCATCATCCCGGTCGGTGTCCTGACGCCACGCCTGTCGTCGTACTGGCTGCGCCTGGTGACGACGGTGCCCACCAACGTCGCGCGCGCGCTGATCGACGGTCTGTCCCAGGACGTCATCGCCGCTGATCATCGCCTCGAGACGCTGGTGCCGCAGCGGTTACTCAACTTTCGCGAGTCGGCCGGCGAGGCGCTAGAAGCGGATCGCAAACACGCTGTTCCCGCTCGCTGGGTCGAGAGCTCGATTGCGGTCAAGGAGTTTCACCCGGAATACTCCTATTACAGTAAACAGCAAGGCGACAGTGCCTCGAGCGAGGCAAGTGCAGAGTCACTGTGGCGCATTGTTTGCCATTTTGGCAATGGCGGTGATTTTTTCTACGCGCGCTGGTTGTGGTGGCTGCGACGTGCGCTCGACTGGCTCGCAGGCGGACCCGGCTTCAGACGCGTACGCCGACACCCGGAGGAGTTGCGTGTCGGCGACGCCGTTGATTCATGGCGCGTCATTGCCATGCAACCGAACGAGCGACTGACGCTGCTCATGGAAATGAAGGCGCCGGGCGCGGGCGTCCTCGAGTTTGTCATTTCTGACGAAGGCAGCCACCGAAAGATCACTGTGACTGCTTACTTTCATCCTGCCGGAGTCTGGGGATTGTTGTACTGGTATGCCTTGATACCGGCACATGCATTCATTTTTCGTGGGATGTCACGTGCGATTGCCCGCCGGGCTGGACAGCGCTTCGGAATAACCGTATAGAATATGTCCTGCGGCAGGCGATAATTGGTGCAGTCAAACGGCTTAGAGGAATAAGAATATGGCCTATTCAACCAGCGACATTCGCAACGTTTGCCTTGTGGGACCCAGCAACGCCGGCAAGACGCAGCTCGCCGAGCGATTGCTCCATACCGGCGGTGCGATTGCCGAGTACGGTTCGGTTGACAAGGGCAACACGGTTTCCGATTTCACTGAGCGCGAGAAAAAGCTGGGCCATTCGCAATATCCGTCAATTTGTCACCTCGATCACGGCGGCATCCACATCAACCTGATCGACACCCCGGGGTACCGCGACTTTTTCGGGCGGGCGTTGTCGGTATTGCCGGCCGCGGAGACGGCCGCAGTCGTCATTAATGCGCAGGAAGGCATCGAGATGGTCGCTCGCCGCATGATGGACGCGGCCAGGAAGCAGCGCCTCTGCCGCATGATTATCATCAACAAGATCGATGCTGAAGATCTGGATCTCGAGGCGCTGCTCGCTGAAATACGCAGCACGTTCGGCGCCGAGTGCCTGCCGCTGAATCTGCCATCTGCTGACGGCAAGAGTGTCGTCGACTGCTTCTTCCAGCCCTCCGGTGACGCCACCTTGTTTAGTGACGTTGCGTCGGCGCACACGGAAATCGTCGACCAGGTGGTCGAAGTCGACGAAGAACTCATGGAGCTTTATCTCGAGCAGGGCCAGGAGCTGAAGCCCGAGCAGCTGCATGCACCTTTTGAGAAATCGTTGCGGGAAGGGCATCTCGTGCCGATCTGCTTCGTGTCTGCCAGCACCGGTAACGGTATCGCGCAGCTACTGAAAATTTTTGAAGAGCTAATGCCGAACCCGATGGAGGGCAACCCGCCACGGTTCCTGCAGGGCGAGGGCGAAAACGCCAAGGAAATTGTACTGACCCCGGATCCGGATGCGCACGCAATTGCTCACGTGTTCATGGTCAACATCGATCCGTTCAAGGGTCGACTGGGCATCTTCCGCATCCATCAGGGCACGATTCGTACGGGCAACCAGCTGTTTGTCGGCGACGCCCGCAAGCCCATCAAAGTAAACCAGCTGCTGAAGCTCAATGGCGGCACGCATGTCCCGACCAACGTCGGTGTGCCGGGCGATATCTGCGCCATACCGCGCGTGGACGATGTGCACTACGGGGCTGTACTGCATGACTCGCACGACGAGGATCACTTCCACCTGAAAGCCCTCGAATTGTCCCGACCAATGTTCGGCCTAGCCATCAAGCCGATGAATGACAAGGAGTCGCAAAAGACCTCGGATGCCCTGCATGTCGTTGAAGCGGAGGACCCGTCGCTCGAGGTTGAGCATATCGCTGCGCTCAACGAGGTCGTCTTACGTGGCCACGGTGAACTGCATCTGCGGACCGTGCTGGAACAGATCAAGGATCGACACGGCATCGAAGTGCTGACTTCCCTGCCCTCCATCGCCTACCGCGAAACAATCACCGCGGAGGCCGAAGGCCATCATCGCCACAAAAAACAGACAGGCGGCGCCGGCCAGTTCGGCGAGGTGTATCTGCGTATCGCCCCGTTACCGACCGGCGAAGGCTTCAATTTCAGCAGCGCAGTCGTCGGCGGTTCTATCCCGTCGCAATATATCCCGGCTGTGGAAGTCGGTGTGCGCCAGGTCATGGAGTCCGGCGCGTTGTACGGATTCCCGATGCAAGACATCAGCGTCACGGTTTACGACGGCAAATTTCACTCCGTTGACTCGAAAGAAATCGCCTTCGTCCAGGCAGGCAAGAAAGCATTCCTCGCGGCGGTGAAGAAAGCGAAACCGATCGTCATGGAGCCGATCGTCGACATGGAAATCACTGTACCGAGTGACAGCGCTGGTGGCGTGACCGGTGACCTGGCGTCAATGCGCGGCATGATCACAGGCACCGAAGCACTGCCTGATAACCGCATGTTGATTTCCGGCCAGGTGCCGTTGAAAGAGGCACAGGCTTATCACTCGCGGCTGAAATCGCTAACCGGCGGTGACGGCAGCTTCACGATGAACTTCAGCCATTACGCGGAAGTCCCTCGAGACGCGCTCGACCTTGAGCCCGAGCAATCGACGCTGACGGGCTAATCCGCCGGACGAAAATCGCCCAAACAATTGTCAACAATTGTAGCAATACGCTGATTATTGACCTTTTTCCTCGATAATCCTCGAGCACCGTGTATTGAGCAGTCCGCGCTCACTCGGACCGCATGAGGAAACTTCGTTATGGCTCTTTTCCTGGCCCTGGACAATTTTTTGCCAGCCCTTGCGCTAGCCGTGGCATTTACCCTCGGCTGGCTCGCGCATCGCTGGCTTACGTCACGGCGTGAGCAGCAGCTCGTTACCGAGCTGACTGAGCAGCTTGCCTTTATGGAACGGCAAAGGGACTCGGCGCATCGCGTCTCCCTGGAGCTGGCAGACACACATAACAAGCTGGTGGGTGAGCACCTGGAAGCGGAGTGGACGATCCATAGCCTGCAATCAGACCTCAAAATCCGTGATGCGAGAATCAAGAAGTTGTTGGTGACCGCGAACACTGAACGGCCCGCCACCAAGACCGATGTCTGGAGCCTCGAAGAAGCACGTTTCCGCTGAGTTGCCGCACCACGGTTTATGCGGTCTGGCGCACCGCCGAACTCACCGCCGCCATCACAACCTAGAGTACACTATGTGCCGTCACCGCAGGTGGCAGGTACGATGCTTGCGTTGGCACGAACATCGCCGGACTTTCTTGTCATTGAATAACCAAGGGAAACGTCATGAACCTCGGAGTCACCGATCGCCTTCAGCCGCTGCTCGACGCAGTAAAGACCTTTATCAAAGAGCGCGTTGTTCCCGTCGATGCCGAATACCTCGCCGAAGTAGAAAAAGGCGATCGCTGGGCGCTGACCGCGCGCCAGTCAGAAATCATCGAGTCGCTGAAGGCCACGGCGAAAGAACAGAATCTCTGGAACTTCTGGCTGACCGACAGCGCCAGCGGCTACGGACTGACGACCGTTGAATACGCGTATCTGGCCGAAGAAACCGGCCGCTCCTACCTTGCGGCCGAAGCGATGAACTGCAGTGCGCCGGACACCGGCAACATGGAGGTGCTGGAGCGCTACGGCACGCCCGAGCAAAAGAAGCAGTGGCTCGAGCCCTTGTTAAACGGCGATATTCGCTCCGCTTATGCCATGTCCGAGCCGGACGTTGCGTCGTCGGACGCGACCAACATCGCGACCTCAGCCGTACTGGAGAATGGCGAGTGGGTCATCAACGGCGAAAAGACCTACATTTCCGGCGCCGGTGATCGTCGCTGCAAGATCATGATCTGCATGGTCAAGTCGAACCCGGAGAACGACCGCCATCACCAGCATTCGCAGATCCTGGTACCGATGGATGCAGCAGGCGTGGAAGTGCTGCGCGGGATGAATGTCTTTGAAAATGACGACGCGCCACACGGCCATATGCACATTCGTTTCACCGATGTCCGCGTACCGGAAGACAACATGATTCTCGGCGCCGGCCGCGGTTTCGAGGTCGCCCAGGGCCGCCTTGGACCCGGTCGCATTCATCACTGCATGCGCGCGATCGGTGCCGCTGAACAGGCGCTGGAACTGATGTGTGAACGTGCCGTGTCCCGCACCGCGTTCGGCCGGCCGCTGGCGAAACTCGGCGGCAATTACGACAAGATTGCCAATGCGCGTATCAACATCGATATGGCGCGTTTGCTGACCCTGCAGACGGCGCATGTCATTGACACCCGGGGCGTACAGGAGGCGCAGGTCTGGATCTCGAAGATCAAGGCGCTGGTGCCGAATGTCGCACTGCAGGTCATCGACGACGCGATCCAGATACACGGCGCGGCCGGTATTTCGCAGGATTTCCCGCTGGCGAAAATGTACGCGAATACGCGTACGCTGCGCTTTGCCGACGGCCCCGATGAGGTTCACCGCATGGTTGTCGCCAGAAACGAATTACGACCGTACCTCAGGAAAACAGCATGAGAGCAGCAGTTGTCGTAGCGTTGTTCGAGGTCTCTTGATGCGCGCACTGGTTTGCAAAGAATACGGTCCGCCGGAATCGCTGGTCATCGAGGAACACGACGAACCCGTTCCCGGTCCGGGCCAGGTTTGTATTGATGTGGCCGCTGCCGGTATCAATTTTCCTGACGTGTTAGCGATCGCCGGCAAGTACCAGGTCAAGACGCCAACACCGTTCATACCCGGCAACGAAGCGGCGGGGATTGTCGCGGCGATCGGCGACGGTGTTACCCGGTACGCGGTGGGCGACAAGGTCATCATCAATTGTACCGGCGGTGCCTTCGCCGAGAAGTGCGTCGCGGACGTTACTACCACTGCGCCGTTGCCCGATGGCTTAAGCTTTGAACAGGGCGCCGGCTTTTCGGTCACCTACGGCACGAGCGCCCACGCGCTGCGACAAAGCGCAAACTTAAAGCCCGGTGAAACCGTGCTGGTGCTGGGCGCGGCCGGCGGCGTCGGCATTAGCGCAGTCGAGATCGCGAAAGCGATGGGCGCGCGCGTCATTGCCGCCGCCAGCAGCGAAGAAAAACTCGCGTTCGCCCGAGCCGCCGGAGCCGACGATACCATCAACTACTCGACAACGCCGCTGAAGGAAACCGTCAAGGAACTCACCGGCGGCAAAGGCGCCGATGTCGTCTACGACCCGGTCGGTGGCGAGCTCGCCGACCAGGCATTTCGCGCGACGGCATGGCACGGCCGCTACCTGGTCATCGGTTTTGCCAGCGGTGACATCCCGAAGTTTCCGGCCAATATCGCGCTGCTCAAGGAAGCCAGCATCATAGGCGTCTGGTGGGGCACCTGGGCGATGAAGAACCCTGAATTGCAGCGAGAGAACATGCTCGAGATAGCCAAACTGGTCGGGGCGGGCAAGGTATCGCCACGGGTCACCGAGTCCTATTCGCTGGACAAGTTTGCCGCAGCCTTCAAGGCCATCACCGAACGGCGCGCACTGGGCAAAGTGACACTCGGAATGCGATCGTAAAGGACCTGCCTAAGGGAATCAGCGACTCGCGAGGGTCCGTCCCTGTCATTGTGGTGTTGCCAATCGACAGAATCTGACATAGGCTCCCAAGTACTTGATTATTTTGACTTACGGGGGGGCCCAATGTCCACTTCAAGTATTAACCGAATCCTATGTGCCGCAGTTGCGGCTTTTCTCGCCACACCAGTCGTTGCGGAGGATGCTGCAACGCAGCTCGAAGAGATTATTGTCACATCAACCAAGCGGCAAACCACGCTGCAGGAAACGCCGGTTGCTGTCTCTGTAGTCCAGGCCGATGTCCTGCAGAAAGCGCAGGTTCAGGATATCAAGGACCTGCAGTTCCTGGTGCCGTCACTGCGCGTTACGCAATTACAGTCATCGGGCAACACCAACTTCCTGATCCGCGGCTTCGGCAACGGCGCCAACAATGCCGGCATCGAGCCGTCCGTTGGCGTGTTTGTCGACGGCGTGTATCGTTCACGTACCGCATCCGCGCTTTCCGATCTGCCCAACCTCGAGCGCGTCGAGGTACTGCGCGGACCGCAGAGCACGCTGTTTGGCAAAAACGCCTCGGCTGGCGTCATCAGCGTCTCAACGGCGAAACCAAGCCTCGACGGATTGAGCGGATCAACATCATTGACCGTCGGCGACTACAACCAGGTTATCGTGAAAGGCGATATCAGCGGGCCCGTATCCGACTGGGTCGGCTTCAGTCTTTCAGGCAGCTACAACCAGCGCGACGGCTACTATGACAACCTCGCCGGCGGCCCTGCGCTCGGTGAAAATGACCGCATCGGCCTCCGTGGACAGCTGCTGTTCGCGCCATCCGACACGCTCGAGGTTCGCGTGATCGCTGATCACGACAAATTCGACGAAGCCTGTTGCGGCGTGGCGAACCTGTTGGCCGGCCAGACCGCAGGCGCCATCCAGTTCATCGGCGGCAGTCTCGTTCCGAACGACCCGTTTGCGTACAAGGGCTATTACGATTTTGACCCGGTTAACGTATTCGAGACCGCCGGGGGCTCCATGCAGATCGACTGGGATATGAACGATGCAGTCACTTTGACGTCGATCACGTCGCTGCGCAACCTGTCGCGAAATGATAATGTCGATATCGATTTTACCAGCGCGCGCCTGGTTGATTCGCAGACAGCCAACCGTACCGACACCGAAATCGATACGTTCACGCAGGAACTGCGCTTCAGCGGCGCGACAGACAACGTCGGCTGGATGGTCGGTGCCTTCTTCTTCGACGAAAAAGTCGATCAGTTTACCGGCGTGAAATGGGGCCAGGATATGCGTGCTTACGCCGACTTCCTGGCTACCGCGGCAACCGGCGGCAATCCGTTTACAGGCCCATCACCACTTGACGGCCTCGAAGCGGCACTCGGAATTCCTGCCGGCGCATTTTTTGCCGCCGGGACGGGTCTGACCGAACTGTCCAAAATGGACAACCAGGCATTTTCGCTGTTTGCCCAGTTCGACTTTGACCTCGGCGATCGCGCAACGCTGACCCTGGGCGCCAACTACACAGAAGACCAGAAGGATGTAGTCTTTGATTCCACGCAGACCGACGTCATCGCGGCACTGGATTTCGTGCAGATTGGCTTTGGCGGCCTGTTCCAGGCATTGACCGGTGGACAGCCTCCCATTCCGGCCAATTTTGTCTTGTTTCCGGCGCAGTTCGCACAGGCCCAGGCGCTAAGCACGGTGGCATGCGATGGTACTAACGAGCCATTTTGTAATTCGTTACTCGCCTTGCAGCCATTCCAGTTCCTGCCGCCTAACGTGGATTTCCCGAACTCGGTCGAGTCCGGAAAAACGAAAGACGACGATCTGACATGGACGGTTCGCCTCGCCTTTGATTTGACGGATAACATCAATGGCTACGTCAGTGCGGCGACCGGTTTCAAGGCGAGTTCGTGGAACCTGTCTCGCGACTCACGCCCGTTCCCGAGCGATCAGGCGGCGCTGGTGGCCGCAGGCCTGACGGTTCCGAACCTGACCTACACGTCGCGTTACGCACAACCGGAAGAAGCAACGGTGTACGAGATCGGCCTCAAAGCGCGCTGGGACCACGTCTCCATGAACATGGCGATCTTCGACCAGTCGATCAAGAACTTCCAGGAGAATATCTTCACCGGCACCGGCTTCAACCTGCAAAACGCGGGCGAGCAGTCGGCCAAAGGGCTTGAGATCGATGTGCGCTGGGCGCCAACCGACTCGTTCCAGGCGACGTTTGCCGGGACCTTCATGGACCCGGTCTACGATTCCTTTGTAAACGCGGAAAGTGTTGATGAAGTCACGTTCGAGCGGATCTCCGTTGATATCAGCGGCCAGAAGCCAGCCGGTATTCATGAGGTCAGCCTGACAGCCTCGGGCATCTACAGCTTCGAGGTTGGCAAGGCCAATGGCTTTATTCGCGCCGAGTACATCTACGAAGACAAGATCCGGGTCATCCAGAATACGCCGGAGCGATTTGCGTCACGCGAAGTCGGCACGCTGAATGCCAGCTTTGGCCTGGCCTGGGATAACGGCTTCGAAGCCATGCTCTGGGGCCGCAATATCAATGATGACGAGTACCTGCTGAGCGCATTTCCGTCGGTTGCTCAGGCCGGCAGCTTCTCGGGATATCCTAACCAGCCGCGCACTTACGGGCTGACCTTACGCAAGTACTTCGACTGATCATCATGCTTCGCAGTTAGATCAGAACGGGCCCCGACGGGGCCCGTTTTTTTTAGCTTTGGCGAATCAGCTCTTGGGCTTTCGCTTTTTCCGTTTTTTCATACGCCAGCAACGCTCGCAGCCCGCTCATTGACACGTCGGGCCTCAGGCCATCGGCCAGCCGA
>JBATID010000276.1:0-7356 GCA_049667545.1 Woeseiaceae bacterium | reverse complement strand
AGCGAATGCGGCCTCGAGGCTTATCCCGAGTTCGTAAGCGCCGAATAGTCCCCCCCGGCGGCGCTGTCAGATTTGTCATAACGACTGCTGGCAGCGTTGTCGGATTTTGTTAGCTGGCATTTGATCTTCCCCGGCCAGCAAACAGCTAGCGGGCCGCAAGGCCCGCTTTTTTATGGGCGCTTTTTTTGGGGTCAGACCCCCGCTGGGGGGTCTGACCCCCACCTTTTGGCCATTATTGCTGTGATTTTGGTCACTCCACGCCGAATGCCAACGTGATTTAATAGTGACCGGTCACAGTCTGGCGGGCGTGCCCGTCGTCGGGAAGTCATCTGATGCAACGTAGTCAACTATTAATGGGATTCGCTATCATCGCGCTAACGCTTTGTGGTGGCGCCGCGGCGAATGAAATTTACAAGTGGACGGACGAAGAGGGCAATGTCCACTATCGTGATCGTCCCACCGGAGCGCCGAGTGAAGTGCGCCTGGGTATCTCTTACAGCCGTACCGACGCGGGTGTCGTTCAGCAGCAGCAAGTAGCACGCCTGGAAACGCAGGCCGCGCGCCAGGAGCAGCGCAACGCTGCGGACGAAGCCGAACGCGAGGCCGCCGCAGAAGCCGCGGCTGCAGCCGACCGACAAAAGCAGTGCGATTCATACCGCGCCAGCCTCGAGCGTTACGCGCAGTCCCGGCGGCTGTACCGGGAGGGAGCAGATGGCGAGCGCACCTATCTTGACGAGGACGAAATGACGCAAGCGCGCAAACGCCTCGAGGATCACATCGCGAAAAACTGCAGCTCCTGAGCCGGGCAACGGCAAGGCGCGCTTCGGCCGCTGGCGTTACAATGCGGGCCTGATCCCGAAGGAGCGCCTTTTGCCTGCAGCACCCGAGTCTGTAAGCGACACCAGCCAGGCCTATCTGCCGGACTTTTGTTCGCCGGGCACGCTGTTAATTGTGGTGCTCGTGGCTGAACTCGTCGCGATCGTTTTGACGCTGGCGGCGCAGGGCGGTGACGGGCAGTTCCTCATCGGCCTGTCGAAAACCTCGATGTTCGTGCTGTGGCTCGCTTTGCTCAGCACCGCGGTACTCTGCCAGTTACGCGCTTATCTCGAGCGTGCCGGCAAAACGCTGGCCTTTGTCCTGGGCTTTGGGGTCCTCGTTTTGCTGAGCCTCATCCTCGCGGAGGGCGCCTGGCAGATCATGTCGTGGCTGGGTCAGTCCGGCATCATCAACGCCTCTCACGGTGGTTTTGTACTGCGGACGTTTGCCATCAGCTCGATCGTCATCGCGTTGTTCATGCGCTATCTGTACGTGGCGAGCGAGTGGCGTCGCAGCATCGTGCTCGAAGCACAGGCGCGCATCAGTGCGTTACAGGCGCTGATACGGCCCCACTTCCTGTTCAATAGCATGAATACCATCGCATCGCTGACGCGCAGCAATCCCCGGCAGGCTGAGGAGGCTGTTGAGGATTTGTCCGACTTGCTGCGCGCAACTTTGAGCAGTCCACGCGACCTGTCATCGCTGCAACAGGAACTGGAAATCGCGGAGACTTACGAGCGCATCGAAAAGCTGCGCCTCGGCGATCGCCTCACCGTTCGCTGGGACTTTGGTGATGTTCCTATGACCGCGCTCGTGCCCACGCTGACATTGCAGCCGCTGCTCGAGAATGCGATCTATCACGGGGTTGAACTAATGCCGGACGGCGGCGAAGTTTCCGTGTCCGGCAGACGAGACGGCGACACGCTCGAAATCCGCATGTCGAACCCGGTGAGTGACGGTCAGGCCCGGCACGCCGAAGGCAATCAAATGGCGCTGTCGAATATCGAGCAGCGCTTCGAACTTGCATTCGGCACCAGCGGCGGTATCGACATCGACAACAGCGACGGTCGCTATCTCGTAATCCTGCGATTCCCCGCCGGGGAAGAACACCCGTGAAACTGCTCATCGTCGACGACGAACAGCCGGCCCGCGATCGCCTGCGACAGATTCTCGAAGAAGAGGAGGCTTACACGATAGTTGGCGAGGCCGCGAACGGTCTTGATGCGATTGAACTGGCCGAGCAACTGGAGCCCGACGTCGTCCTGCTCGATATCCGCATGCCGGGACTCACGGGCATTGAAACGGCGCATCACCTCAATGCGCTGGAACACCCCCCGGCCGTTGTCTTTACCACTGCCTATGACCAGTACGCCATCGAGGCCTTTGATGCGCGCGCCATCGGCTACGTGCTCAAGCCGGTCCGCCGCGCTCGCATCGCGGCGGCACTTGAGCAGGCGGCGCGGCTGACGAGCAGCGCGCTGCGAGAGGCGGCGATAGACGCAAAGCTAAATGCGCCGCGCCAGCAGATTTGTGCACGCAGCCATGGCGAACTGAAAATGATTCCGGTCGCCGACGTGCGCTGTTTCTGTGCGGATCAGAAATACGTTCGTGTCGAGCATGAACATGGCCCGGATCTCATCGATGAATCGCTAAAATCCCTCGCAGAAGAATTCCAGCAACGATTCGTTCGCATACATCGTGGCGCACTGGTCGCCGTCGATCGTATCGAGCGCGTCGAGAAGACGGCGGATAATAAAAGCCGGGTCGTGTTGCGCGGCCGCTCGCAAGTTAACGACAATGAGATGATAATCAGCCGCCGACATGTCGCTGAAGTGCGTCGCCGACTCAAAGAATCGTAGGACTTATGAAAATCCGAATTGCAACGCGCAAAAGCGCACTTGCCCTCTGGCAGGCTAATCACGTCGCCGATTTGCTGCGCCAGGCACCTGGCGTCGATGGCGTCGACCTGGTGCCGCTGTCGACGCGCGGTGACGAAATTCTCGATCGCAGCCTGCAGAAAATCGGCGGCAAGGGCCTGTTTATCAAGGAGCTTGAAGTCGCGATGCAGCGTGGCGAGGCGGACATTGCCGTGCATTCGATGAAAGACGTTCCAGCCGAGATGCCCGATGGCTTTTGCATCGCAGCTGTCCTCGAGCGAGCCAATCATGCAGATGCGCTCGTCTCACCAAACGGTCAGCAGCTCAGCGACCTGCCGGAAGGTGCTCTCGTGGGCAGCTCCAGCCTGCGTCGCCAGGCGCAGCTTAAGATGATGCGCGCGGATCTTAAGATCGAACCGCTGCGCGGCAACGTCAACACACGACTTAAGAAACTCGAAAACGGTGACTACGACGCCATCATTCTGGCCGCCGCCGGACTTGAGCGGTTGCAGCTCGAGCAACACATCAGTCAGCAGTTCCTGCCAACCCAAATGTTGCCGGCCGCGGCGCAGGGCGTCGTTGGTATCGAGTGCCTGACAGACAATGCCGAGGTGATCGCTGTTCTTGAAAAGCTCAATCATGAAACCACCGTGCAAACCACGCTGGCAGAGCGCGCCATTGCCAGGCAACTGCAGGCCAGCTGTCAGTCACCGGTCGCTACCTATGCGACGGTAGACGGCGACACGCTCACGGTCACCGCGCTGGTCGCCCTGCCCGACGGCAGCGAGTCGATTCGCGACTCGGTATCCGGCTCTCGCCGGGACGCCGAACAGCTGGGCGACATGCTTGCGGCGCGCCTGTTGCAGAGTGGCGCTCGCAAACTCCTCGATGCGGCCGCCGGAGCCACCCATGCCTGACACCGCGCTGCAGGGTGTCGGCGTACTGGTCACGCGACCACGCACGCAGGCAGCCGACCTGGTTGCCGCAATCGAGAAGGAAGGCGGCACGGCCCATTGCTTTCCGGTCATTGATATCGTGGCAATCGACGAGACGGTGGTCAGCGCCGCCGCCAGGCGCCTGCCCAAACCCGATATCGTCATTTTTGTCAGCCGCAATGCGGTCGAATACGGTTTGCAGTACACCTCCGGCAGCAAGATCGCCGTTATCGGTCCTGCAACCGCCGAGGCGGTGGCGGCGGCCGGGCACATCGTCGATATCCAGCCCGCCAGCGGCTATGACAGCGAACATCTGCTCGGCGAGGCCGAGTTGCAGACGGTCGTCGGCAAGGAAATCCGCATCATCCGCGGCGACAACGGACGGGAGTTACTCGCGAAAGAGCTGACCGAACGTGGCGCTAATGTCAGTTACCTCTCTGTTTACCAGCGACGTATTCCCACGGCCGACCCGGAGACCCTCGCCAGTCTCGAAGCTCACTGGCGGCAGGGTGACATCTCGATAATCACGGTCATGAGCGTACAATCGCTGCATAATCTCGTGTCGTTATTGCCCGCCTGGTGCCGGGAGCAACTGGCAGCGACGCCGCTGGTGACACCCTCGGGTCGTGTGTTAAAAGAGACGCAGGGCCTGTACCCCGCTTCCCGGCCGGTACTCGCTGCGGGGCCGCAGGCGCACAGCATGGTTCAGGCAATGATTGCACTCCACAGGACCGACTCCGGACGAGAATGATGAGCGATACGAATAAGGACCAGGACGAGACGTTACCCGGGCAGGAGAGTGCGCCGGAAGACGCGACCGGCGACGAGGTGGCGACCGCCGCGGAAGAGATCGCGACAGAGGCCGCCGAAGACGTCGCGGAAGACACCGCCGACGCTGAGACCCCTGAGCCTGCCGCGACACCTGCCAAGGCACCGAAACAACGCGGCAATGGTGTTGCCTGGCTCGCCCTGCTGCTGTCATTGGCCGCCCTGGGTGGCGCAGCCTACACGTTTTATCTCGATTGGCAGGGCGGTGATGACGATAGCGTGAATGCCGCGGTTGCCGGGCTTGAATCGCAGCTCGCCACGACCCGCCGTTCTGTTACAGAGCTGGCTGATCGTGTTGACGCACTGGATGTCGATGAGACCGCGACTACGGCGGACGTCGAGGCGCTGCGTGGTGAACTCGACGAGCGCATTCGTCTGCTGAACTCACTCCCGACCAGGATGTCGACGCTCGAAAGTTCGATTGCATCGCTGGCGGGCGTGTCCACGAGCGCGCGCAACACATGGCTGCTTGCGGAAGCCGAGTACTACCTGCAAATTGCCAATGCGCAGTTGCAGCTGGCCAGTAACCCGCCGCTCGCCTCGATGGCGTTGAGCATGGCGGACGAACGCGTTATGCAGATTGCGGACCCGGCGCTGACCGACGTGCGCCGCGCAATTGCGGATGAACTGGCCGCGCTGGATATCATGGAGAAGCCCGACATCGCGGGCGCAACCTTGACGTTGGCCAGCCTGGCGCGGGTGGTCGAGTCATTGCCGCTGGCGCGTGCGGCGCTTGCTGACACACCCGTTGATGCGAGCATCGATGCAGAGCAAAGCGGCGTGAACCGCGCGTGGACGTCGGTGAAGTCGGCCGTCTCCGGCCTGGTCAAGGTGACGCCGCCGGACCAGGAAAAGCGGGTCATGTTGACCACGGACGGCGAGTATTTCCTGCGCAATAATATCGCACTGCAGTTGCAGTCGGCGCGGCTGGCACTGCTACGTGGCGAGCAGGCGGTGTTTGAGCAGTCGCTCGACGACACCAGCGCATTGCTCGGCGAGTATTTCGATGCCGACAGCGCACAGGTCGCAAGTACCCGCGAGACGCTGGCCGAGATTCGCGGCAGCGTGGTTACGACCTCGGCGCCGGATATCTCGCAGTCGTTGCGGCTGTTGCGCCAGTATCGAACGCTGGCCGAGAGTTCGCAGTGAAATTTGGCATCATCGTTGTCCTGGCGCTTTTCGCCAGCGCTTTTGCGGCACACTTCCTGCTGGCCGACCCGGGCTACGTGGTCATCAACTTCCGTGGCTACACCGTCGAGATGTCAGTACCGGTTTTGCTCGGTCTGGCATTGCTGCTGGTTTTCACGATCTGGATCATCCGCAAGATCGTGCTGGCACCGCGGCGCCTCGGCGAGGCCGCCGGACGCTACCGCTCCGCGCGCTCCGGCCAGAAACTGACGCGAGGCATGATCGCAGTCGCCGAGGGCAATCTCGCGCGCGGCGAAAAAATGCTCGGACGCGCGGCGAGCACCAGCGACTCACCGTTGTTTAATTACCTGCAGGCTGCTCGAGCCGCCCATCTGCAGGGCAACGACGCGCGGCGCGACGAATGGTTGCGGCTCGCGTACAAAGAAACGCCTGAAGCCACCAATGCCGTGCTGCTGACACAAGCGGAGTTTCAGATCGATCGCGGTGAGAAAGAAACAGCCCTGGCGACACTGCGGCACCTCGACGAAAACTCCCGCAACCATGCCCAGGCGCTGTCGCTACTCGGCCGCCTGTATTTCGAGCTCGGTGACTGGGACTCCCTCGCGGCGCTGCTGCCACGCCTCCGCAAGAACAAGCAGATTAAATCCGGCACGCTGGATAAGTGGACCATCCGGGTCCATTCTGAAGCGCTGCGGGCAGCCCCGGACACCGCCACGATCGATACGGCCTGGAAGGCGATCACACGCACGCACAGGTCGGACGCTTCCCTGCTGGAGGCTTATTACACGGCGCTGATGCGGGCCGGCGAATCCAGTCGCGTCGAGAAGGAACTGACGGCCGCGTTGAAATCGAACTGGCGCGGCCCGCTGGTACGGCTATTCGGCCTGGTCGAAACCGGCGACACGACGAAGCAGCTGAAAAAAGCCGAAGCGTGGTTGAAGAAGCACGACGATGACCCGGACCTGCTGCTTGCAGCAGCAAGGTTGTGCCTGCGTAACGAGCTATGGGGTAAAGCGCGTAGCTACCTGGAAACGGTCATCAATCTAAGACCGACGCCCGAGGCTTATCAGGAATACGGCAATCTTCTAAACCAGCTCGGCGAAGCCGATGCCGCCGCCGATGCGTATCGTGACGGTCTCGGCATGGTTGCAGCCAAACCATTGACAGCGATCCCGCACATCGACGCCGAGGCGCAAAAATCCTGAGCACGGTCAACTGCTGAAGGTGTTTACGTTCGTTACAGGAACAGGCTACACGGGCCGCCGCTTGCTGCACATGCTGCCCGCTGACGAAGCAGCGGGCTTAAGCCGGTCGCGGGGCGATGCCGGGCGAACGCACTTTGTCTTCGACCTGGACACCGCCACGTCTCTGCCCGTGAGCCTGCCGGACGACTACTCGGTCGTCTACACGGTGCCGCCGGCCGGCAATCCCGATCACAGGCTTCACCAGTTCCTGCCACTGCTCGACCCCACGCCCAAACGATTCGTCTACATCAGCACTACCGGTGTTTACGGTGACTGCCACGGGCAAAGGGTCACCGAAGCCACACCCGTTAACCCGTCCAACGAGCGCTCGGCGCGGCGGGTGGCTGCCGAGAAGCTGCTGGCGGACTGGGCGCGTGGCACCAATTGCAGGCTTGTTGTGTTGCGGGTTCCCGGTATTTACGGACCCGGCCGTCTTGGCATCGAGCAACTTGAAGCCGGTACGCCCGTGTTGAACGAACAAAGCGCCAACCCGGGCAACCGTATCCA
>JBATID010000275.1:0-7268 GCA_049667545.1 Woeseiaceae bacterium | reverse complement strand
GCGTCCCACTGCTCGAGATCCTCGAGTTCCTTGCCCATGGCGTAGTTGAGGAAGGCCATCGCGCGCGGCCGGCCGGGACGCGCGACCAGCTCGCGCAGCGTCTCGATGTGTGCCTCGTCCGTGGCCTTGCGCAGGCCCGCCAACACCCAGTGAGCATGTGGGTTGGTGGTATCTATTTCCAGCGCGCGCCGCAGGCCGCGTTCTGCCTCATCCAGTTTGCCAAGGTACATCTGGTTGTTGGCTTTGTTGACGAGAAACATGGGGTTATCCGGGCTCGCCGCCACCGCTTTTGCGAACCACACGCCAGCCTCTTCCTGATCGCCTTGCAGCGAATAAATAAGACCGAGCAGGTCGTGGACAACGGGGTCACCACTCTCGACTTCAAGCGCTTTCGCAAGCGCTTCATCCGCCATGACCGGCTGTCCTGCCGAGTAATACAAGCGGGCGAGCTGTGCCCAGGCCGCACCGTGACGCGGATTGAGCTCGGTGACCGAGCCGAAAGCGCTGATCGCAGTGCGCGTCTCGCGGGATTCGAGGGCGATGAGGCCCACCAGGAAATGTCCCTCGGGGAGATCGCGCTTCGCGCCCAGCACCTGCTTGCAGCACTCAGCGGCGGCATCGATTTGGCCGGCCTGCAGCGCAATGAAGCCCTGCTGCAACCTGTCCTGCATCCAGGGCGCCACGGGCGTCTTGTTACCGGGTTGATTCATGCCATCTGCAGACGTTTGGGAGTGCGGAGTATAAGCGCAAAACGGCGTTATTCGTAAGGCTAAGCCCAATATCCGCGCCACCATACGTGTTTCTCGCAATGGCGTTACAGGGCGTCATGGATAGACTGAATTAAGGAGAGGGGAAGAAAAAAGGACGGCACCATGTTCACTATTGAAGCCATTATGAGTACCAACCTCATCACGGTCGCACCGTCCGCGACGCTGGCCGAAGCGCGCACGCTGATGCATGAGCATCGTATTCACCACGTACCCGTTGTAAAAGATGAAAAACTGGTCGGCCTCGTGACGCTGACCAATGTACTCGCGGCTACCGACAGTTTCCTGCGCGATCCGCAGAACCGAATTCACGCAAACGAAATCAGTATCGATGATGCGATGGTGCGCGACGTCGCGACCGTCGATGTGAACGCCAGCTTGCGGCACGCCGCGCTGTTCCTGGAAAGGCACAAGATTGGTTGCCTGCCAGTCCTGGATGACGACAAGCTCGTAGGGATCATCACCGATACCGATTTTGTCGCCGTAGCGATCAACGTGCTTGAGCAGCTCGAAGAATCGGAACCTACCGACGATTTCGACGACCTCGACGAAGACGTCGCCTAGACGCTCTCCGTTTCCGTCTCGTCCATGCTGCGCAGCTCGTACTCGGCATCACGCTCCGAGCCCAGCAGGATGGCCACCCAACGCGTACTTTCTTTACTCTCAAGCGCGAGCTTTAACGTCATCGTAAGCGGCACCGACAGCAGCATGCCCACCGGGCCGAAAACCCATCCCCAGAACACCAGTCCGACAAAGACGATCAACGGCGAGATGCCGACGCCGTAGCCCATAAGGCGCGGCTCGACGAGGTTGCCAAACACGACGTTAATGGCGGCGAAACCAATCGCTGTTGCTCCCGCCTCGCCGGGACCCAGCTGCACCAGCGCCAGCAGTATGGCGGGCACGGCCGCGATGATCGAACCGATGGTGGGTATGTAATTGAGCAGAAACGCGAGCATGGCCCATAGCAGGGGGAAGTCCACGCCAATAGACCATGTCAGGATGCCCGCACATAAACCGGTCGCAAGACTGACGATCGTCTTGATGCCGAGATAGCGCCCGAGGTTATTCAGGAACAGTCGCGGGCGCTCCAGCGAGGTTTCCGAATGGCCGAAGGCGGCCTCGACCTTGGTTTGAACACTCGACGCTTCGAGCAGGATGAAAATCATGGTGAAGATGATCAGGAACGTGTTGGTCAGCACGTCCTTGAGGCTGTTCAGAATGCTGGCAGCAAGCCCCATGGCCCAGCCCGGGTCCACCATGTCGCCGAGGTTTTCAGCCGACTCGCCATTGCGCAGGTACTTCGCGATGAAAGTGACGACGCCGTCCACAATGCGGTCGAGGCGTGCCTGATAACCCGGGAGTGCCGCCGTAAAGTCGCCTATCGACGTGCCAAGAATCATGCCGACCATCGCGAGGAGCAGCATGATCATGGTCACGATGAGCAGTGCCGCCAGGATTGCCGGCACCCGATGCTTCTGCAGCCAGAGCATTGGCCGGACCGTGATCAGCGCAAGAAACACGGCGATAAGGAACGGTACCAGCACGACTTTCGCCATCTGCATGCCGTAGATCACGACCACAATAGCGGCGAGTACCATCAGGGCGCTGGTTTTGGGTTGTGGCGTACTGTCCACGGACACTCCGGTCACAATGCCGAGCCAAGATCATCGCACAACGGCCCGGACGGCGCATGCCACCGGCGCGCTTCTTTTTGCTATTCTCCCGTCGCCGTCAAACTGCTAAGGAAAAGACATGGCCGCCGTTGAATCACAGATGCTGCCGATTGGCACCAGAGCCCCGGAATTTTCGTTGCCCGACCCCGATGGCAAGCTGCATTCGTTACGTGATGACGCACGGGCGACTCTCGTCATGTTTATTTGTAATCACTGCCCGTTTGTCCGCCACATTTGCGCCGAACTCGCGCGCCTGGGTAAGGATTATGGCCCTCGCGGTGCGGCAATCTACGCAATCAACAGTAACGACGTGGAAAAATACCCCGCGGACCATCCTCGACTCATGAAAGAGGAAGCCGCGACCTGGGGCTATACGTTTCCGTACCTGTTCGATGCGACCCAGGAAGTCGCGAAAGCATACCGTGCCGCCTGCACGCCGGATTTTTATTTATTCGACGCCGAGCAGAAACTGGTTTACCGCGGTCAGCTGGACGATAGTCGACCGGGCAATGGTTTGCCGGTAACCGGACAGCATTTGCGCGCGGCACTCGATGCAACGCTGCAATCGACACTGCCAGCGGCCGAGCAGAAACCGAGTATCGGCTGCAATATCAAATGGATCGAAGGCAACGAGCCGGACTACGCCTGATGTCCTCGCCGCATGCACGACTGTCGGTCAGCGCGGCGTGTAGGCTTCCGCTTCTTCAGGCGTAATCTGATCGATCTTGACGGTCCAGCGCGCCAACGTCGAACTGATCCGCAGCTGGTAGAGACCGGACGAGCGGAAAAGTTTGACGCCATTACCTTTGCGTTTGGTGTGCAGCACACGGCCGACATGCTTGCCAGTGCGCGCATCGATCAGCGTAATGTCGAGCGCCAACAGTTGGTTGTAATCGCCGTTGAGGCGCCAATCGAGCAGCCACGGCGAGTCAACGCGAAAGACAGCCGTCGTGGTATTGCCGGTGCCGCTAAATTCCTTGACGCGCTGCGCCGCTGTTGGCGCGCCGCTGGCAAGCAGTAGCAAAACCGCGGTAAGCAGCGCTATCAGGGCCTTGTGCATGGAAGTCTCCGCGTTGCCGGGTCAATCAGGATGGGTCCTTGGACCACTCAACGGGAATTAATACTTCATTACGGCGCAAAAAAGAAGGGGTGAAGGGACTGTTGTACCGTGCCTGCTCCGCCGGGCCGGCCGGCGATATGCTATTTCTTTCAAGGGCTTGCAGGAGCTTATCGCGGTGATTGCCGAAATTCTTGTCGGTCCAGCGCCCGGAAAATCGGAGTACCGCGACAACGCGTTCGGGACGTTCGAGTAACCGAATCTCCTCATCGTCTGGCGTCGGCAGCGTATCGAGCGTGTACTTGTGTTCCATTACAAACGAATACGTGGTTTTGTCTTGCAGTTCGCTCTGCCGCGATTCGACGGGGGCGGTCATCGCCATTTTCTCGCCCTGCTCGTTGCCGCCAAATATGTAGCCGGCGAGCTTTCTGAAGCCACTGCTGTCATCGGCGACGTCAACTTCGGCGACGACGTACGGCGCATAGCGGCGGATTTCGACCCCATCGAAGCTGGCGATTATTTCAAATTTCGGCTCTTCCAACGCCATCACGACGGGCCCTGTTAGCAAAAGAGTAAGAAGGACAAACAGCCGCACCCCGGTCGAGCGATACGGTACCGCTTGTGCCTGGCGAGCAGCGTAGCTCTGATCCCGTAGTTGGTCGACCTGCATTGTCAGATATCCGAGCGGCGCACCACCGCCTCGATCTTCAGAACGGGCGCAGCTGCCTGCATGACAACAGGCGACACGTCGGCTGGCTCCGGCAGCGTCATTGCAGTACCGTTTTCAGCAAACACAATGGCGGCCATGAAACCAGCGTAAATAACTATCCATGTTTTGATCGTTTTCGAGCCTGCGCGAAACACTGTCCGTCTCTCCTTGTCACTGGCTTCTAACTTTATCAGACGATCGCACACAGCTGGTGTCAGGACTGTTAATGACTGTAACAGTTGATTTCAGTGTGGCCGCTGCCTGGGGACCTATGGATCTATGCGCTTGCCATCCCAGGCAAAGACGTTGCCTGTATCCTGCACTGCGAGTCCGTCCATCACCCGCAGCAGGTGACGCGCCGAAATATCTGGCGAGAACAGGTTGGCTGCAGGAGTGCGTGAGGTATAAGGCTGCGACAAACCGGTTTCGACCGTGCCCGGATGTAAACCGGCAACGACAGAATCGGGCCACTGTCGCGCATGTTCGATCGACAGCGTTTTCAAGAGCATGTTGAGCGCCGCTTTTGAAGCCCGGTACGAATACCAGCCGCCCAGTCGATTGTCGCCGATGCTGCCAACGCGGGCCGAAAGCGCCGCGAACAGGGACTTTGACCCTTTGCGCAGCTTTGGCAGAAAGTGTTTTGCCACCAGTGCCGGACCGGTTGCGTTCACAGCGAAAACCCTGGCAAGTGCCTCCGGATCGAGTTCTTTGAACGTCTTCTCCGGTCGCAGTCGATCACCACTCCAGAGAATACCGCTGCTCACTATGACAATATCGAGCGCACCGTTCTGGCTGGCGCTTTTGGCCGCGGCAGCAATGGTCGGTTCGTCCTCAAGATCGATGCGACCGTACTCGACGCCAGGCAGCTCTGTGCCCGGCTCGGAACGGGAAAATGCGAGGGTTCGGGCAACCCGTGGATCGGCCGCCAACAGTCCGAGCAACGCCTGGCCGATGCCACCGCTCGCGCCGATTACTGCAACGTTGCAGCGCGCGGGGAATGAGGAGAGTAATGATTCCATAAGATTGTCGGCACGTCCCTGTGCCGACCAGTATGCGCTTAGTTAGGCAGAATGACCGAGTCAATCACGTGAATCACGCCGTTGCTGGCACCAATGTCAGTCGCGATCACATTTGCGGCATCGATAGTTACGCCCGCGTCCGTGGCGGCGATTGTGACGTCAGCACCGTTGACAGTCGTGGCAGCCGTTAGCTTGACGACGTCGGCAGCGTAAACCTTGCCCGCCACAACGTGGTACGTAAGGATCGCCGTCAGCTGGTCACGATTTTCGGGCTTCAAAAGCTCCTCGACTGTGCCTTCCGGCAGCTTCGCAAACGCCTCGTCAGTCGGCGCAAACACGGTGAAAGGACCCTCGCCCTGCAGGGTTTCAACAAGACCAGCGGCGGTGAGCGCGGCAGCAAGCGTGTTGAACTGTCCTGCGCCTACGGCCGTCGCTACGATGTCTGCTTCGGCGGCTTTGTCTTCTTTCATCGAGTGATGACCCGCATTGGCGAGCGATGCGACCAGGCTAATGCATGCAACGGCCAGGAGGCCGGCTTTCTTGGTTACTTGGTTTTTCATGTTACGTGCCCTTTGTTTGCGAGAGATAGATTACGCAAACAATGTATCGCGAGGTCGCGGAACAAGGGTGACAGGACTGTTAACGAGTGTATCTTTGTGTTTCTGTCCGCGATTCACGGCGCAAGATACGCAAGGCTCTCGGTAGTGAACGCCTGCGGCTCGCGGCCGATCAGCGCGCGTAACGCACTTTCATCAGCAACGTTGCCTTCCTCGAGCATCGTCAATTGATCGCGCGTCACGGGGAAGAACGGCAGCCAGTCAAGGAGAGTCGCACCGAGGCGCATCAATTCGATCGGCATTGGCAGGATTATTTTCCGCTTGCCGGTAGCGGCAGCGATGCGTTTCACCATGTCCTGCCAGGTCACCGCCTCCGGGCCGCCGAGCGAGATTGTCTGGCCGATGGTCGAATCGTCTTCAAGCGCGGCAACGAAAGCGCTGCTGACATCTTCAATATGCACAGGTGACATGACGACCACGCCTTTTTGCCGATCCCAGCCCGAGAAAAAGCCGACCGCCGGCAGCGGCGGACGGACCATGTCGTTGTTGAGCTGCGTCGCAAATTCCATGGTGCCGCGCGGGTCACCAAATATGACCGAGGGCCTGAGAACCGTAACGTCGAGGCCGCTCGCACGCGCGTAGTCCTCTGCACGACTCTTGGTTTCCTGGTAGGCGGTGCCCGGGCACTTGACGCCATTGGCGCTCATTAGCAGTAGCCGACGTACGCCGCTGTCGATCGCGGCATCGACCGTACGCACGACGCCATCGTACTGCGTTGCCTCGAACGTAATGCCCTTGCGCGGGAATTCACGCAGAATGCCAACGTTGTAGATAACGGCATCGCAGCCGCTGATCAAATCGCGCAGTGCCGTGGGCGAGGCAAGCTCGCCGGTCGTGATCGCGACGCGGTCCCGGTGCCGGACTTTCGACTCGCTACCCGCGCGAACCAGCAGTGCAGGCTCGTGTCCCGCTGCCAGGAGCGCATCGGTCAGATAGCCGCCAACAAAACCCGTCCCTCCGATCAGTGCTACTCGCATCTGTTACCGCTCCTTTATGATCGACGTGTTACAAATGATTACGCATGGTAGCGCGACGCACCGTTAAGATGGTGTTCAGTTGCTTGTAAAGGTCAAAATCCCCATGTCAGACTCACCGCTCATAGTCTGGTTCCGCCAGGATCTGCGACTCGAGGACAATCCAGCGCTCACTGCCGCGGCGCGGCAGGGTCGACCGATTCTGCCGGTTTACATCCTTGATGATATCAATGCGGGCGAATGGCGCATGGGCGCTGCCAGTCGCTGGTGGCTGCATCAGAGTCTGAGAAGTCTCAACGCATCGCTGGACGGACAGCTGTTGTTCCTCAAAGGCGATGCGCAGAAACTGCTGCCGGAACTGGCCGCTGCAGCAACCGCGGATACCGTCTACTGGAATCGGCGCTACGAGCCATGGGCCATTACGCGCGATACAGCACTCAAAGAGCAAC
>JBATID010000274.1:0-5245 GCA_049667545.1 Woeseiaceae bacterium | reverse complement strand
TCGGAGGTTGTCGACCTGACAGCACATGAGGATGCCGGTCATTACCTTGAGGGCACCGGCAGCATGGTGCTGGATCGTGTCAATCGCGTTGCTTATGCCTGCCTGTCGTCGCGCACGCATCTCGACGTCCTGGGTGACTTCGCGCAGCGCATGGACTACGACATCGTTTCGTTTGATGCCGTCGACAGCGACGGTGTGCCGATCTATCACACCAATGTGCTGGTGAACATTGGCGAAGAGCTGGTCGTCATTTGCGATGCGGCGATTGCGCGCCCGGAGCAGCGAGAAGCGGTACTGGCGCGTTTGCGCGATACCGGACACACCATACTGAGCCTGACTTACGAGCAGCTGCACGCGTTCGCTGGCAACATGCTGGAGCTCAGAAACAGCGATGGCGAACGCATTATCGCAATGTCGCGACAGGCCATCAATTCACTCACCGATGCGCAGCGCCGCACCCTCGAAGCGCAGGCCAGGATTGTCACGGCGCCAATTGACGGCATCGAGACGGCCGCGGGCGGCAGCGTGCGCTGCATGCTGGCAGAAATTCACCTGCCGCTAAACGGCAGCGGCGGCCTTTAAAAGCAGCGCGTCGCCCATCGGCAACGCGATCGTGAGCAATCCCGCGTATATTCAGCTGCCGCGGTTGTTTATTACGAGAGGACAGTGTCAATAACATGAATAAAGACAAGATACTGATGTGCCCGCCCGATTTTTTCACGGTGGATTATGTGATTAATCCGTGGATGGCCGGCCAGGAAGAATCGATGAGCATCGAGCGTGCCAAGCAGCAGTGGGAAACGTTGCGCGACACGATCGCAAAATATGCCGAAATTGTGACCATAGAGCCACAGCCGGAATTGCCCGACATGGTATTTACCGCCAACGCCGGCGTTGTTTATGGAAACAAAGCGATTGCCAGCCATTTCATGCCGCACGAGCGCCGCCCTGAAGAGCACTTCTTCAAAAAATGGTTTGTAGAGAGTGGTTACGATCTGCTCGATCTCGATGACAAAATCGGCTTCGAGGGCGCAGGCGATTGTTTGCTGGATCGCCGCGGCCCGTGGTTATGGACAGGCTTCGGCTTTCGTACGGAAATCGAGGCGCATGCGGAGATCGCTGCCTATTTCGATATTGAAGTCGTCTCGATTCGTCTGACTGACGCACGCTTCTACCACATCGATACCTGTTTCTGTCCGCTTACTGACGGCTTCCTGATGTATCACCCACCAGCATTTGACTACGAGTCGCGCATGGCCATCGAGAGCCGCATACCGCCACACAAGCGCATCATTGTGGACACGATGGACGCCGGCAACTTTGCCTGCAACGCCGTTAATATCGGTGACCGGGTCATCCTTAACAAAGCGTCGGAACCGCTTAAAGCGCGGCTGATGCTGGCCGGCTTCCGCGTGCATGAAGTGGCGCTCAGCGAATTTCTGAAAGCCGGGGGCTCATCAAAATGCCTGACCCTGAAGTTGACGGAACCTGTCAGACGGGGGAAATGAAGTCATGGCAAAGGCGCACCAGTACCGAATCTCGCCGATAAATCCGGCGGCACACATTTACGAGGTAACAGTCACGGTCGCGAAGCCGGATTCCGCGGGGCAGGAGTTTGCGATACCCGCCTGGATTCCCGGCAGCTACATGATTCGCGACTACGCCAAGCATGTCGTTGCCGTACGTGCCGAGTCGGATGGCCGTGAGGTCGTCCTTGAAAAACTGGACAAAAGTCGCTGGCGCGCTGCCGCGACCGACCGCGCTTTGACGCTGATTCTCGAAATTTTCGCCCACGATGAAAGCGTGCGTGGCGCGCACCTCGATGCCACCCATGGTTTCTTCAACGGCACCTGCGTGTTTCCGGCCGTTGTTGGGCAGGAAGCGCAACGCTGTGATGTAGAGATCGTCGCTCCCGAATCACCGTATGGAAAAGACTGGCGGGTTGCGACTTCGATGCGCCGCGACGGTGCGGACGAATACGGTTTTGGCCGCTACACGGCGGCTGATTATGCGGAACTGATCGATCACCCCGTTGAGTGCAGCGCGCTCTCGATTGGCGAGTTCGAAGTTGGCGGTATTCCGCATGCGATAGCGATCCGCGGCAAGACACGCGTCGACATGGCTCGACTGTGCCGGGATCTGCAGAAGGTCTGCGAACAGCAGGTGTCTTTCCTGGGCGCGCCGGCAGATCTTGATCGCTACCTGTTCCTGTTGAACGCGCCAGGAAGCGGTTACGGCGGTCTGGAGCATCGCTGGTCATCGGCGCTCGTGTGTGGTCGCGAGAACCTGCCGGCGCGTGGCGACGAAGCCGTTTCGAGTGAGTACCGGACGTTTCTCGGCCTTGTGAGCCACGAGTATTTCCACCTGTGGAACGTGAAGCGCATGAAGCCTGCCGCGTTCACGCCATACGATCTCGCGCAGGAAACGCACACCGGACTTTTGTGGGTCTTTGAGGGAATAACGTCTTACTACGACGACCTGGCGCTGGTGCGTTCCGGCATAATTTCGGTCGAAAGTTATCTCGAGCTGCTCGGCCAGACGGCGACGCGCGTATTGCGCAGTGCCGGACGACGTCGGCAGAGCGTGCAGGAATCGAGTTTTGATGCATGGACGAAGTTCTACAAGCCGGACTCGAACGCGCCGAATGCCATCGTCAGCTACTACGCAAAAGGCGCGCTGATTGCTTTGTGCCTGGATCTCAAGCTGCGCAAGGAAACGGCGGGCAGCGTAACGCTCGACGATGTCATGCACGCGGCCTGGCAACGCTGGGGCGAGAGTGGCGTGGGCATGCCGGAAGACGGCTTCGAGGCGCTTTGCATTGAATTATCGGGACTCGATCTGCAGGACTTCTTTGATGCCACGGTACGCGGCACGGGCGAATTACCGCTCGACGCACTGCTGAAATCCCACGGCGTTGAATTCGAGTTGCGCCGTTCGGCGGGTGCCGACGACAAGGGCGGCAAGAAAGCTGAAAATGCCACACTGCCGCAAGTCTGGCTCGGCGCAAACCTCGCCGCACGCAATGGCAAGACGATATTTGTTTCGATCGACAATGACGGCCCTGCAGAGCGGGCGGGCGTGTCGCCCGGTGACGAGCTCGTGGCACTCGACGGGTTGCGCGTGGACATCGCCACGAGTGAGAAGCGCGCGCGGCGCTATCGACCGAAAGACAAAAGCACGGTGACGGTTTTTCGCGGTGACGAGCTCATCGAACTGCGCCTGCGGTGGCAGGAAGCTCCTGTCGATACCTGCTACCTCGTGTCCGCTGACGAGAGCGATGACGATGTGGCGGCGCGCCGCGCGGCCTGGTTGGGGCAGTAATGCCGCTAATGCCCAACCCGACGCTGCGGCTTTTCATCGGCGCGGCGCTCATCAGCCTGTCGCCGGTCTGGGTGCAACTGGTCAGCGTCTCCCCAACGAGCAGCGGTTTTTATCGTGTCCTGATTGGCGGACTGGCGCTTGCCGTGTACCTGGTCCTGTCGGGCAGTCGGCTGCAGCTGTCGCGGCGAACCTGGAAAATACTGCTGCTGGCGGCGGTGTTTTTCGCGTTTGACCTCTGGCTCTGGCACCGCAGCATCAACTACATCGGCCCGGGCCTGTCGACGCTGCTGGCAAACTTCCAGGTTTTCATCATGACGGCGGTTGGCGTCGTACTGATGCGGCAGGCACCGCGACCCCTGCAGCTGCTGGCCATTCCGCTGGCATTTTTCGGGCTGTCGCTCATTGTCGGCTTCGACTGGCGCAGCCTGCCTCCAGACTATCGCCTCGGCGTGATTTTCGGTCTGCTGACCGCCGTGGCTTATGCCGGTTACCTGCTCAGCTTGCGCGCCTCGAGGCAGGGCTCGACGCATCGCGTGCCGACGCGTGAGGTCGCGGTCATCTCCCTCGTCACGGCGGCGCTGCTTGGAATGTCTGCATTCCTGGAGGGCGAGTCTCTGGCCATAACCGCACCGCAGGACGCCGTGTGGCTGGTTTGCTACGGCATATTGTCTCACTGTATTGGCTGGCTGTTCATCGCCAGCAGCCTGCCGCATGTGTCGACCACCGAGGCAGGACTCGCCCTGCTGTTGCAGCCGACGCTCAGTTTCGTATGGGACGTGCTGTTCTTCGCGCGGCCGATGAGTGCGATGGAACTCGCCGGTGCGGCGATCGCGTTGTTCGCGATTTTCCTGGGCGCACGTCCGGCCTCACAGCAGGCGCAGGGCGTTCGGCAATAGTTTGAATTCGAAGCGCTGTTGCAGCGGCTGCACCTCACCGTCCAGATGCGAGGCAAGCGGTTCGGCGGCGGTCACGGTGAGAGCCGTTACCGAGTGATGCTGGATTTCGCTTTCATTGACGTGCTTGCCGGACATCAGTTTTGGTAGCAACGAGAGAATGCGCCGTCGCGTTACCGGGTCAGCGATCATCAATTCCAGCTTGCCGTCGTTGTTGGCAGCCATCGGCGCGATATGGAACATGCCGCCGATCCACGGGCCGTTACTGATACTGGCCAGCGTTGCCGGCCCTTCCCACGAAAAATCATCGACCGCGATTTCCAGTCGCGGCGTCGCGATGCCGTCCACCATCGCACGAAAGATCGCGAGCAAATACACGAGGTCACCGATAGGTAGCCGATAAGCGCGCGCCAGTCGCGTGACCTTGGCGTCAAAACCGATGCCGGCGCCATTGGCGAAGTAGCGGTCATTCATGACGCCGATATCGATCGTTCTGGCCGATTGCCCGGCGGCCAGTCTGTCCGCCAGCAGGCGGGCGGCATGCTCCCAGTTAAGCGGAATCTGACAGGCTTTCGCAAAGTCATTGCCGGTGCCTGAAGGTATGAGCCCGAGGGATGCCGATTGCTCCGAGCGCATGATTCCGTTGACGGCCTCATAAACGCTGCCATCGCCCCCGGCGACCACGATACGGGTTGCGCCATCATCGACGCGCGCCTTGACGCGCGCCTCGAGGTCGCCGACGGCACTGCTCGTGTGCAGTTCCAGCGGCACATTGCCGTCCTTAAGAATTTCGATGATACGAGACTGCCGCCGGCCGGCACGGCCACGGCCCGCTGTGGGGTTCAGGAAAAGGTCGACCAGCTCAGATGCCATTAGCGCTGCAACGGGTTCTCGATAGGCGATGCTACAATGCGCGCCACTGTTTTCGCAAAGAGGAAATGTCGGTGCTCGAGCTCGGCGTGAAGTTTCTGGTCAGCTATTTTCTCGGCTCGCTGATGGGCGCCATGATCGTGGGCAAGCTGCGCGGCGGC
>JBATID010000273.1:0-2221 GCA_049667545.1 Woeseiaceae bacterium | reverse complement strand
GCCCGGAGCCACCGGTGCCGCGTTCCGCTTTGAACTTGCGCGCCATGCGAAAGTCAGCCAGCGTGTTGAGGGCGGGATCCGCGACCAGGAAAACGCTGCCGCCGTGACCGCCATCGCCGCCATCCGGCCCGCCTCTCTCAACGTATTTTTCACGCCGGAAGCTCAGGCAGCCGTGGCCACCGCTGCCCGCAAGTACGCGAATCGTTGCCTCATCGACGAATTTCATTGGTCTGTTGGTCCATATGCATGCAAACGAAAAACCCCGCGAGAGCGGGGTTCGGGTAAAAATCAGGCTGTGTTCGGGACAGCCGTCGAACGTACACAGGCACGCTCGTATCGACGCGTGTTCAGGCGTCGACGATACTGACGAACTGCCGGCTCTGCGGGCCCTTCTTTTCGAACTTGACGTGCCCGTCCTTCTTGGCAAACAACGTATGGTCACGCCCGATACCGACGTTGCGCCCGGCATGGAAACGCGTGCCGCGCTGGCGCACGATGATGTTACCGGCCACGACCTTCTGCCCACCGAAAATTTTCACGCCGAGTCGCTTACTCTCCGAATCACGACCGTTCTTGGTACTGCCGCCTGCTTTTTTATGTGCCACTGTAATGTACCTGTCTGTTTGTTAAACGACCCAGCGTACCCCGGGACGTTGATAATCAATGTTTGTCCTAATCGCTGGCCTTCTTGGCCGCTTTTTTCTTGGCCGCCGGTTTCTTGGTGGCCGCCTTCTTCGCTGACGCTTTCTTGACGGTTGTTTTCTTGGCCGCCGCTTTTTTCTTCGGCGCCGACTCTGCTGCTGTCGGCTTCGCGTCTGCCTTCCCAGCGGAACTCCCGCTGATGCCCGTTATCTCCACCTCAGTGAAGAACTGGCGATGCGTGCCCTGACGCAGGTAGTTCTGGCGGCGCTTGAACTTCACGACCGGAACCTTCCTGCTCTTGCCCTGGCGGATCACTTTGGCACTAACGGAACTGCCCGTTAAAACCGGGTTACCTACCTTGATATCGCTACCTTCACCGATCAGCAGGACGTCGTCGAACTTAACTGACGCACCCTCATCGCCCTCGATTTTCTCGAGACGCAGGACATCACCTTTTGCCGCGCGGTACTGTTTGCCGCCGGTGCGAAAAACCGCATACATTTATGTTTACTCCGTTATGCAAGCTGCTGTTACCGCAACCTACTGAGAATACTGAAGTTTCTGTGGTGCTCTGAAAACGCCGCGCAAGCTGCTGTCTGGCGGGAACCACTAGAGAGCGGGGATTCTATAGACTCCGCTGCCTCGGGTCAACGCCGTGACGGCGTGAAATTGCACATTATTTCAAAGGCTTGCATAAGCAATCCCGGGCTCGAAAATATCGCCAATAGCGGCAGCTTCAGGCATTATCCTACCCGATATGCACATGGCCAAAAAAACAACGTCCCCACTCTGCTTTGACGACGTAGCGGCGCTGGCAGCTGACGACATGCAGGCCGTTAATCGCCTGATCGGGAAAAGTCTCGAGAGCGACGTCCCACTGGTGTCCCAGGTTTCGCAATACATCGTCATGAGCGGTGGCAAGCGCGTGCGCCCTTTGGTGGTAATACTAGCGGCACGAGCGCTTGGCTACTCCGGCAATCAGCATATTCGCGCCGCGACGATCATTGAGTTCATCCACACAGCCACATTGCTGCACGATGACGTCGTTGATTCCTCAGTGCGCCGGCGCGGCAAGGACGCTGCCAACGTGGTCTTTGGCAACCAGGCCAGCGTCCTGGTCGGCGACTTCCTGTACTCGCGGTCTTTTCAGATGATGGTCGATATTGGCGATATGCGTGTCATGCAAATTCTCGCCGATGCCACCAACACGATTGCGGCTGGCGAAGTCATGCAGTTGATGAACACGCACGACCCGGACACCACAGAGGACGACTACCAAAGCGTCATCTACCGGAAGACGGCGCGCCTGTTCGAAGCCGGTGCACAGATTGCAGCGCTCCTGGCGGCGCGGGCAACCGCGGATGAGCAGGCAATGGTCGAGTATGGCCGCAGCCTCGGCACCGCGTTCCAGCTCGTTGATGATGCGCTCGATTTCAATGCATCACCGGACGAGCTCGGCAAGAACCTGGGTGATGACCTTGCCGAGGGCAAGGCCACACTGCCGCTCATATACGCGATGCGTGCGGGCTCAGAGAGTGAGCGAGCACTGATCCGCGAAGCCATTCTCGATGGCGGACTG
>JBATID010000272.1:0-3794 GCA_049667545.1 Woeseiaceae bacterium | reverse complement strand
TGCAACCGGCACGCCAGGAGCTTCGGCCGACCTGGCCGATGCGACCGGCAAAAACACACAGCTGAAACACGACGACGGTGACGTGGATCTCGAGGCACTGATCAGGCCGGATGACAGTGGTGCGATGCGGCTTGCGAAGGACGATACCGGTAGCGTGCCGGCATTGCATGATGACGACGAAGAAACTGACTTCGATGTTGATGGCAATTTGTTTGAAGCGACGGGTGTTACGCAAATTCTCGATGATGATATGACGGTCGAAGCGCCGGCGCGTGGCGAGGTTGTACTCGGCGATGACGAAGCGACGATGCAGTTGCCCCCCGAGGGTGGCGATTTCGACTTCGCAAAAACCGAAGCGCTGGCTTCCGATGCTTTTACCGCCGACAAGGGGCTCGAAGAAACGGGCGAAATGCCGGCGTTGGCTGAGACCAACGTGGATCTCGATCTTGACGACCTCACGGCGGCGTTGAAGGTCACCGAAATGGGCGATCCGGCTGACGAGATATTCGACGAGAAGACCGCGGAACAGCCAAACCCCAGCCTGGCTGATACGGCCGAAATTCCGACATTGTCGCTGGCGCCTGATGAGATGAGCGACGATTTGCACGAGGCGCGCACGATGACCGAGGTTGGCACCAAGCTCGACCTGGCGCGCGCCTACGTCGATATGGGCGATCCCGCTGGCGCACGCAGCATTCTCGAAGAGGTGCTTGACGAGGGTGACGATAGCCAGCGTCAACAGGCGCAGCACTTGCTCGACTCGCTTCCCGGCTAAAGAGTCGCGCACATTCGCATCGCGCTCGGCATCGAATACGACGGCACCGGGTACAACGGCTGGCAGCGGCAAAAGACCGGCATCGGCGTACAGCAGCGACTGGAAGAGGCGCTGACGATTGTCGCCAATGAACCCATAGAAGTGGTTTGTGCCGGTCGTACCGACACCGGGGTGCACGCCTCGGGCCAGGTCGTTCATTTCGAAACCAGCAGCGAGCGCACGGAGCGCGGCTGGCTGCTCGGCGCGAACAGCAACATGCCGGACGACGTCAATGTCACTTGGGCAAAGCCGGTTATCGATGGCTTTCATGCCCGCTTTTCGGCTACCGCTCGCAGCTATCGATACTGTATTCTTAATCGGCTGCAACGCTCCGCATTGCACCGCCACCGCGCGTGGTGGGTTTATCAGCCACTCGACGAGAAGCGCATGCACGCCGCCGCACAGCAACTGCTTGGCCGCCACGACTTCTCTGCGTTTCGCGCTGCCGGTTGCCAGGCATCTTCGCCGGTCCGTGATCTCAGGCAGATGAGCGTTAGCCGCAGTGGCGACTGGCTTACGCTGGAAGTGACAGCGAACGCCTTCCTGCAGCATATGGTGCGAAATATAACCGGCATGCTTGCGGCGATCGGTCTCGGCGAGCAGGAAGTGGCATGGGCGAGTAAGGTTCTTGAGAGCCGCGACCGGACTGCCGGTGGCATTGCAGCGCCGCCCCACGGCCTGACGCTGGTCGCCGTCGAGTATCCGCCATCCTTCGAGATCCCTGCGCCGGTGTCGGTTTGAAGCAGGGCCGCGAGCTGTGATGCGCAGCGGCTGTACCGCTGGCTGTTGCCATGCGATATGGCTATCATGACGGCATGAGCTGGTTTGAGAAATTGATGCCGTCGCGCATCAGCACTGAGAAACGCAGCAAGTCGGTTCCCGAAGGTGTGTGGATCAAGTGTGAAGCCTGCGACGCGCAGCTGTACCGCAATGAGCTTGAGCGTAATCTGCACGTCTGTCCGAAGTGTGATCACCACATTCGCATCGGTGCGCGCAAGCGCCTGGTGACGTTTCTCGACCCGGAGGGTCAACAGGAACTCGGCGCCAGGCTAGAGCCCGAGGACCCGCTCAAGTTCCGCGACAGCAAGCGCTATCGCGACCGTCTGGTGCAGGCGCAAAAGAAAACCGGTGAGAAGGATGCGCTGGTCAGTGTGACCGGCACCCTGCACGGTCGCCCGGTGGTCGTGTGTGCGTTCGAGTTCGGGTTCATGGGCGGCTCGATGGGTTCGGTCGTTGGTGAGCGGTTTTCGCGCGCAGCGCAGCACGCTGCCGACAACAACATGCCGCTGATTTCGTTTGCTGCGAGTGGTGGTGCGCGCATGCAGGAAGCTTTGTTTTCGTTGCTGCAGATGGCGAAAACATCCGCCGCGCTGGCCAGGCTGGGTGCGCGCGGTATCCCCTACATTTCCGTGATGACGGATCCGACCACGGGTGGCGTATCCGCGAGCCTGGCGATGCTCGGTGACGTCAACATCGCCGAACCGAATGCCCTGATCGGCTTCGCCGGACCCCGCGTTATCGCGCAGACTGTCGGCCAGAGCCTCCCCGAAGGTTTTCAACGCAGCGAGTTCCTCCTCGATCATGGTGCAATTGACATGATCCTGGATCGGCGCCAGATGCGTAGCGCGATCGCCGATCTGCTGGCCAAGTTCGAAGGCCGGCCCGGCCCAGTCCCCAACAACCAGTAGACCGCATGCTCCCCACCGGTACGCCGCTGTCTGACTGGCTGACATGGCTGGAGACCCTGTCCCCGAAAGAGATCGATCTGGGTCTGGAGCGCGTGCATGCGGTGCTCGGACGGCTGTCGCTGCACCTGCCCGAGCAGGTACTCCTGATCGCGGGGACCAATGGCAAGGGCTCGACTGTGGCGATGACGAGCGCATTGTTGCAGGCGGCCGATTACCGCGTGGGTGCCTATACGTCGCCTCACGTCAGCGTCTTTAATGAACGCATCGTTGTCAATGGCGAAGCGGTCACCGATGCTGTCATCGTCCAGGCGTTCGAGCGTGTTGAGCAGGCGCGCCAGTCGCTGCTGCTGACGTATTTTGAATTCGGCACGCTCGCCGCGATGTTGATCTTCGCGGATGCGGATCTCGACGTCTGGGTGCTGGAGGTGGGTCTCGGCGGACGGCTCGATGCGACCAATGCTGTGGCACCGACGGCGTCGTTGATCACCAACGTGTCGCTGGATCACTGCCACTGGCTGGGTGACGACGTGGAGACGATCGGCACCGAGAAGGCAGGCGTGATGCGCCAGGGCGTGCCGACCGTATTCGCCGCAGCGGAGGTACCGCGGTCGGTCATTCGCCATGCGGAGCGCTGTGGGGCCGAACTGTTAGTCGCGGGTCGGGACTTCCAGCATGCTCGTGACGCGACCGGCACGTGGACCTGGACCGGACGTGGCATCACTCTTGAGAACCTGGCGCCGCCGGGTCTTCGTGGCGAATTCCAGTTCGGCAACGCCAGCGCCGTGCTGGCGCTGATCGAGGCAGCCGGCCTGGCGCGCGTGCTTGATACTGCGCTCGTTAACAAGGTTTTGCCCAACGTCACACTCGCCGGTCGCATGCAGTTCGTGCGAGCCGGCGGCGCTCGCTGGCTGCTGGATGTCGCGCACAATCCGGCAGCGGCGGAAAAGCTCGCAGAATCGCTTGCCAATGACGCTGCGCCTGCCCCGGTGTGGGCGATTATCGGTTTGCTCGACGACAAGGACGTTGCTGGCATAGCCATGCCACTTAACGCCCATGTTGACCATTGGATTGCCGTCACAGCGGACAGCCATCGGGCAGTGTCGGCACCTGAGCTGGCACGCCGCATCAGTGACTGCTGTAACCGGCCTTGCCGAGTCAGCGAAACCCTGGCCGCAGGGATGCGCTATGCGCAGCAACACGCCGGAACGTCGGGCACGGTCCTGGTAACCGGCTCGTTTTACACGGTAGGCCCAGCGCTGCGCGAGCTTGAGCTATACTCGCCACCCAGATCA
>JBATID010000271.1:0-4776 GCA_049667545.1 Woeseiaceae bacterium | reverse complement strand
ATGTCGGGGCACGAAGGTCGGGGTATCGGGCTGTGGGCGAAAGCGGCGACCTACCTGCTGCAGGACGGCGGCGAGGACACTTACCAGGCTAACCGTTCGCTTGGCTTGCCGGACGACTCGCGGGATTTCAGCGATGCCGGCTCATTACTGAAATTCTTCGTCAAGGGCCAGCCGTTTCGCCTGCTCACCAATAATCCGAAGAAGGTCCACGACCTCGAGAAAATGGGCATCACAGGTATCACGCGCGTCAAGCACGTGACCGGTGTGACGGATTCCAATCGCCGTTATCTCAGCGCCAAGCAGGGCTGGGGTCACGAGCTGTCGCGAGAAGACCTCGACGCTGAATAATACAATCGGCTATTGCCGCCACAGGCGCAGGTCACGCGGTTTTTGCGCCGACGTGCTGCGGTACGGGTTGATATCAATGCCACCGCGCCGCTGGTAGCGAGCGTGCAGCGTCAGGTCGAGCGGCTGGCAGCGCTCCCTGATATCGATGAACATCCTTTCGATGCAGCTCTCGTGAAAATCACTGTGCTGCCGGTAGGACACGATATAACGCAGCAAGCCGGCGGCATCGATGGTTGGCCCGCGATACGAAATCTGCAGGCTGCCCGTATCCGGCTGCGCCGTGACGGGGCAGAGGCTGCGCAGCAGGTGAGTATGCAAATCCGCGGTGACAATGTTGTCGCTGTCCGCGCGCAGCAGACCGGCATTGACCTCCCAGTCGGCGCAGTCGACGTCGAGATCATCGAGGCAGCGACCGGCAAGCCGCGCGACGGTGCGCGCTTCAGTACTCGAAACCGCGGCCAGCCGAACGTCTACCGGCGAGCCGACGCAACGGCTGAGATCGTCGCCGATGCTCTGTTCTACGTCTTTCGCAGAAGCAAATTCGGTCATCGCAAACGAATTGAGGTACAGCTTGAGCGACTTGGATTCGATGATGTTCGGCGAGTTGACAGGAACCACGATGCGAGCGGTCGCTGCCGCCGGCCGCCTGCCGTCACCGAGCCACGTGAGTTCCCAGGCGTTCCAGACGTCTGCGCCGGCAAACGGCAGCTCGGCTGTGATGCCGAGTTGCTCGCGATGTCGGGCGCGGGGAATAGCGTCGAGGACCTCCGGCGCGTAGCTGTCCGGACAGTCGGTCACGCGGCCGAGCGCTAATTCACGATTCGTCACAGACTGTATCCTGTTGACCCATAGGTTTAGATCACTGTCCCGGCCACCGTTGGCCAAGGTCTGGTATTTTGCATCAAGATGAGCCGGAAGTGGGCCAATCTTGTGTAAACTTAGCGCCCTTTTTAACTCCCGCAGCTCAAAGTCACTCCTGGATTCCTGGTGGCTGGCGAACGTGGCGGGCCAATAACTGACGAGTGCGGCAAGCAATGAGTCCTGCAAACAGTACATCCGACAATAATCGCGGCTTCATTATCCCGATCGGCGGCGGCGAGGAAAAATTCAAAAATCCCGAGATTCTGGACCGCTTTGTCGAGCTGTGTGGCGGCAAGGAAGCACGCATCGGCATCATTCCGACGGCATCGGAGCTGGCGGATACCGGGCGCAATTACGAAAAACTGTTTCGACGCATCGGCATCAAGCACGCGCGCGTGTTGAATTTCATCTCGCGCGAAGATTGCCAGTCGGGTGAGGATGTCGAGTACATCGACAAGTGTGACGGTGTCTTCATGACCGGCGGCAACCAGCTGCGGTTGTCGACAACGCTCGGCGGTACCGCGGTCGCCCAGCTGATCCGCCGTCGCCACGCCAAGGGCATGCATGTCGCGGGCACCTCGGCCGGTGCCGCGTTCATGCCGGAGCATATGATTGCCGGGGGTAATGAGGGCAGCACGCCGCATCCGGATATGGTGACCATGGCGCCCGGGCTCGGTTTGACCAACGCTTTCATCATCGACCAGCATTTCCGCGAACGCGACCGGCTGGGCAGGTTGTTGACGGCGCTCGCCTACAACCCGTTCGCCGTGGGCATTGGCCTTGACGAGGATACGGCCGCGTTTATCCGGCCGGGCGATTCCTTTGAAGTTGTCGGCAGTGGCGGAATTACAGTCATCGATCCGACCGAATTGAAGTATTCGTCCATGGACCAGGCACGTCGGGGCGACCCGGTTAGCCTGATTGGCGTAAAATTGCACATACTCGTGGCGGGCGGTCGTTTCGACATTGCCACGCGCCGGGCGCACGCCGAATAACGCAAAAAACGACAGGCGCGGTTATGAAAATTGAAAGCACCAATATCTTTGTCGGGCCCAACCTGTTCGCCCGCTTTCCCGTCATCCGCCACGTTATCGATCTTGGCGAGTTGGAACACTGGCCGACCGGCCGCCTGGGCGACGCGTTTATTGAGCCGTTGCTTGAGCGTTTGCCGGGGTTGCACGAGCATGGTTGCTCATATCGAGAGGCGGGCGGCTTTGTCCGTCGGCTGCGCGAAGGCGAGGGAACGTGGATGGGGCATGTCATGGAGCATGTGGCCCTCGAGCTGCAGAACGTCGCAGGCTCTGATGTGACCTTTGGGCGGACCCGCGCTATTGATGACCGCCCCGGTTTTTACAACATGGTGTTTCAGTACAAGGATGCCGCCGTCGGCCGCCAGGCGAGCAAGCTGGCGCAATTGCTGTTGCAGGATTTGCTCCCGGTCGAGCTGCGCTCCGACGAGGCGCCCGGACCGGACTGGGATTTCGCCGCGGAGCGCGATCAATTTATCCGTTACGCGCAGCGTCGCGAATTCGGGCCGAGCACCGCATCGCTGGTCAAAGCGGCCGAGGAACGCAACATTCCCTGGCTGCGACTCAATCAATACAGCCTCGTGCAATTCGGTCAGGGTCGTTACCAGCACAGAATTCAGGCGACGACGACCGGTCGCACCAGCAATATTGCGGTCGACCTGGCGGGTGACAAGCAAGAGACCAACGGCATCCTGCGCGACCTGGGCCTGCCGGTACCGCGACAGGTGGTGGTGCGCGACAAACCGGCTGCCGTGCGGGCGGCTGAACGCATCGGCTATCCGGTCGTGCTGAAACCCCTGTCTGGCAACCATGGGCGCGGCGTGTCAATCAATCTGCGAACGCCGGACGAAGTGGAGACCGGTTTTGACAAAGCGATCGAGGAGGGCAGCCCCGTTGTGGTCGAAAGTTACATTGACGGTTTCGATCATCGCCTGCTGGTCATCAACGGTGTACTCGTCGCTGCCGCCAAACGTGTGCCCGGTCACGTTGTCGGTGATGGCAAGCATACGATCAAGGAACTCGTTGATATCGTCAACGCCGATCCACGTCGTGGTGTCGGGCACGAAAAAGTGCTGACGCGTCTGGAGTTCGATCACCAGGCTGAGCGGCTGCTGGCGAAACTCGGTTACGTCCGGGACACGATACCGGCGACAGGCGAAATCGTGTACCTGCGATCGACGGCCAATCTTTCAACGGGCGGTACGGCCATCGATGTCACCGACAGCATCCATCCCGACAACCGCGAGATGGCTATCCGCGCCATCAAGGCCATCGGTCTCGATATCGGCGGTGTGGATTTTCTGACCAAGGACATTACCGAGTCTTACCGCGACGCTGGTGGTGGCATTTGTGAAGTTAACGCGGGTCCCGGTTTTCGCATGCACGTGGCACCGAGCGAGGGCACGCCGCGCGATGTCGCAGGGCCCGTTATCGACATGCTGTTTCCACCGGGTACGCCGAGCCGCATTCCGATTGCCGCAGTAACAGGCACCAACGGCAAGACGACAACCTCGCGCATGCTTGCGCATATTCTGAAGATGTCGGGGTTAACCGTCGGGCTGACCTCCACCGACGGCGTTTACATTGACGGCAAGCTCAGCGTGCCAGGCGATATGACCGGGCCGGTCTCGGCACAGATGATTCTGCGCGATCCTTCGGTCAGTGCCGCCGTCATGGAAACCGCACGTGGCGGCATGCTGCGCAGCGGCCTCGGGTTTCACGAATGCAACGTCGCGGGGTGTCTGAATGTGACAGCCGACCATCTTGGCCTGCGCGGTATCGATACGCTCGAACAGCTCGCGGAAGTGAAGCGCGTACCGATCGAGATTGCGACTGACGCGGCCGTGCTGAACGCTGACGACCCGCTCTGCCTGCAGATGGCCGATTACACGGACGCTGAGCGACTCTGCTACGTGACGATGAATCCGGCGCATGCGCTGGTCAAGCGGCACATCAAAGCGGGCGGGCAGGCGTTTGTGCTGGAGCAGGGTATGAACGGTCACCTGATCGCGATCTACGACAGGGAGACTCACACGCCGCTCTTGTGGACGCACCTGATCCCCGCAACGATAGAAGGTCGCGCCATGCACAATGTGCAGAATGCGATGTTTGCTGCCGCGTTCGCCTACAACATGAATGTCGGTCTCGAAGATATCCGCCAGGGATTACGCACCTTCGATTCGACATTCTTCCAGGCGCCTGGTCGCATGAACATCTACGACGAACACCCGTTCCGCGTCATTCTCGACTATGCGCATAACCCGGCTGCTGTTGCGGCAATGTGCAGCCTCGTCGATCGCTTCGAAGTCGGCGGGCAGCGCATCGTCGTGCTGGCGGCGCCGGGCGATCGTCGCGACGAGGATATTCGGGCTATTGCCGCGGTAGCGGCCGGTCATTTCGATCATTTTATTTGCCGTTGCGATGACAATCGGCGCGGCCGCGGGCACGACGAGGTGGCAGTGATGTTGAAGAATACGCTGCTCGAGAAGGGGGTGCCGGCGGACCGTATCGAGGTTATTACTGACGAGCAGGAGGCGAC
>JBATID010000270.1:0-20382 GCA_049667545.1 Woeseiaceae bacterium | reverse complement strand
GGTGGTGCGAGCGCGGACCGAACGCTGCACGTTGGCGATCACCCTCTTTACGATGTGCATGGGGCGCGGGATGCCGGCCTGCGGGCAGTCTGGGTAAACCGTAATGGCGATGACTGGCCCGGCGAATATCACGCTCCCGATGGCGAGGTGCAGCACGTCGGCGAGCTGCGTAACCTGCTTGGCGTGAGTTAATAGTGACCCATATGGCGCATCCTATTGTTTTGTACGTCCCGGGTTTGTTGCCGAAACCTGAGCCCGAGTTGCACAAGGACGCGCTGCAGCGGTGTTTGCTGGCGAGCCTGCGGCGCATTGATGACGATGTTGCCACTGCCGTCGCCACGACCGCGGGCGGTTTCGACATCGTGTCGTGGACCTACGATTTCTATCGCGAGCATCGTGACTTTGAGATCGATCGTGACGCGGTTGCTAACGTGATTAGCCAGCGTGCGGCCAGCGCGCGCGACATTGCCGAGGCCACTTCCTGGCGACGGCGCATGACCCGGTGGATATATAACCTGGGCGATCGACTGCCGTTCCTGATCCCGCACCTCGCGAGCGAACGCACGGAACTGCACCTGCGTGACCTGCAGCGCTATGTGCACGATGATAACGGCATCGCCGACCACGCACGCCGCATGCTAAAAATACCAATCAGGGCGGCGGCAGAGGGCAGGCACCCCCTGCTGCTCATCGGGCACAGTATGGGCTCTGTGATCGCCTACGACGCGCTCTGGGAGATGTCACATCACGATGGCGATCGCGCGACTGTGGATTTGCTGCTGACAATGGGTAGCCCGCTGGGTCAGCGCTACATGCAAAAACGCATTCGCGGTAACGATCTGTTTGGGGCGGATCGTTATCCGGTGAATATTCGCGCCTGGCATAACCTGTCTGCCAGAGGCGATCTGACGTCCATCGATCCGACATTACAGGACGATTTCAGGGAAATGCTCGCGCTGGATCTGGTCGAGAGTTTTGTCGACGAAGAGATCTTCACCTGGTTCCGCCTGAACGGCGTGCTTAATGTGCACGCCGAATACGGTTACCTGGTCACCGCGGCCACCGCCCGTATTGTCGCTGACTGGTGGCGCGCGCATGACACGTCGCTGACCAGCGTCTAGCTGGTTTCCAGCGTTGGTTTGATCACAATGTCGATGCGCCGGTTGCGGGCCCGGCCGGCTGCAGTTTCATTGTTAGCGACCGGACGGGTTTCGCCGTAACCGGTAGCAATCAGTCGATACGTTGGTATGCGCATCGCATTGATCATGTACTGCTGCACCGACTCTGCGCGCTCCTGCGATAACTTCTGATTAAGATCGTCGCCACCAAAAGAGTCGGTGTGACCCTCGATTGTGAGCTCACTGCGTGGAAACACATCGATTGCTTTTTCGACTTTGGCGAGCAGGTCAAAGTTCTCCGATTTGATCTGTGCGTCACCGCTGTCAAAACCGAGGCCGACCAGGCGCATGATGATCGTGTTGCCCTCACGAAAAACGCGTGCTTCGTCCGCCGTGAACATCTTTTCGATTTGCGCAAACTGCTGCTTGACGCGCGCCTGCGCTTCCAGGCGCTGGACCAACGCCGCCCGCTCTGCGGTGGCGCCGCCCAGGCGCTCGTCGAGTGCGCGCATCTCTTCTTCCATATCGGCCATGCGAACTTCGTTCTCGGCCTTTTCCTGCTCGAGTGCCTGTAAATGGTTACGCTGATCCTCGAAGTGCGTGACAAGTGCGCGAGTCAGCGCGTCTGGACCGTTCTCCATGTTGGGCACGATGTCCGCAACGCCTGCAATCGACTGCAACGGCTGCTCCCACTGGAGCACCAGCTGTTCGGACGATAGCTTTTTGTCGCGAACATTGCGCACCACCTCGGATAGATAGATTGCATGTTTGGCTTCGTAGTTCGCCTGCTGCGCCAGGTTGCGCGGCAGGTCGGTGTCGTAACGATTTTCACTAAGCTCACGTTCGGCGTCAGCGAGCAGCTGTTTCGCCTTGTCGAGAGTCAGTGGTGCGTAGCGACCGACGCGCGCCCGATCGGCGTCCGCCAGCAGCTGCCGGGTGCCGCTCAGGTACTCTGCCTTGATGGCGACCAGCTCGGCATCGCGGTACAAACTGGTGGCTTCAATATCGAGACGTTTCGATCCTTTGAGGTCCCCGCGTTCCAGGAGACGAATAGCATCGCCGAATTTGCGCTGTGCCTCCTGCCAGATCTCGGCGGACAGCTGGGGTGCCTTGGCATTGGCTGCATCCTGTCGGCTTTTCAATACCTGCGCCAAAGCCGTCTTCGCGAGCGCTGCCTTCTCGGCCGCAGTCGTTAAATAGCTGGCGGCCGCCGCCGCGTTGGACCGCACGGTTTCGATGTTTCGGCCCCGTTGCAAGGCGCTTTCGGCGTCGGTGTATTCCTTCATGCCGCGCTCATAGTTCTTCGGCGCCAGCAGTTCTGCATTTGCCGCATCAGCTGCGGCCCTGGCCGCATCGGCTTCTTTAAAGAATGTCGCACGAAGTTCGTTTTGTGCGGAAGCGGAAACCGCGCTGAGAAGCATTAGTCCAAGCAGAGTCAGCTTGGCGAGCCGGGTTTTAACAACCATGGAGTCGATCCTCAAAACTTTATGGGCGTGCGTTGCCGGGAGCCGGCAGGCTTGCGCGCATTTTACATAGGGTAGGACCACATATGTTGGCCCGAGGTCCCGAAAGGCCGGGAATTCTACGCCTAATTGCCGGGTTTTCGAGCATTATTTTGCCGCCGGGAGCGAATTTCGACCAATTTCGGGCTCGGGTCGGGAAATTGTGCTGTGGCTCACAGATACGAAGACGCGCCAGCGCTAGTCTTTGCACATGTCCGTTAAGTACTACACGCAGTTCGTCCTCACCGATGCGCATTATCGTGACGGCAATGAGTTCTGCGGCGTTGTTGAGCTGAGCCAGCCAATGGAGCAGAACCCCAACGAGCGAGACATCGAGGCAATTCTGGCCCGCAATTTTGACCTGCAGCGAAACGCTGTGAAACTGGTCAGCTGGTCGAGACTGCACTAACACCTCTGGCGTTCAAGTTATTTCCCCCTGACTCTCCCGGCTTCGGCCGGGATTTTTTTGTGCGCTTTTTATGCGACAATGCGTGCCCCCAAAGACAGCAGCAGCGCCGTAAAGACCGGTATGAGCAGTAACGATAAGAAATTCCGTGGTATTCCGATCGTGAAAAGCGGTCAGAAGTATGAGACCGACGCGGGCTTTGCCGCCATCAAGAACGGTGTCAAGCAGCGTCGCGACTCGGCACCGCTGGTGCGTGGCGACAAGCCGCGCTGGCTGCGCGCAAAAATGCCGTCCGGCTCCGGTTATTCGAACACGCGGGGCATCGTGCATGAGCATAAGCTCAGCACTGTCTGTGAAGAATCCATGTGCCCAAACATCGGCGAGTGCTGGAATGCCGGCACCGCGACTATCATGGTGCTTGGCTCCGTATGCACCCGGGCGTGCCGTTTCTGCGCGGTCGATACCGGCAATCCAAAAGGCTGGCTGGATCCCGAGGAGCCGCTCAACTCCGCGCGGGCAGTGCAGCTCATGGGCCTCGAGTATGTTGTTATTACGTCGGTCGATCGCGACGACCTCGATGACGGTGGCGCAAGTCACTATGCCGCCTGCGTACGCGAAATTAAAAAGCTGAACCCAAATACCGCCGTGGAGGCACTGACGCCGGATTTCAATGGCGTCAAAGAGCACGTTGAGCTCGTCGTTGATTCCGGGCTGGAGGTCTTCGCCCAGAACGTCGAGACCGTCCGCCGGCTCACGCACCCGGTGCGTGATCCGCGTGCCGGTTATGACCAGACGCTGGCAGTGTTGCGGCATGCCAAAGCGCACAATCCGTCGGTGTTAACCAAGACGAGCCTGATGCTCGGGCTCGGCGAACGCGACAACGAAATTGTCCAGGCCATGCATGATTTGCGTGCCGCCAATGTCGATATCCTGACGCTGGGCCAATACTTAAGACCCACTCCGAACCACCTGCCGGTGGAGCGTTACGTCACACCCGCAGAGTTCGATGCATACCGTCGCGAGGGGCTGGAGAAGGGATTTATCGAAGTCGTCGCAGGACCGATGGTGCGGTCGAGCTACCGCGCCGAACAGGTGCTGCAGAAGAACAACGTCGGCATTGCCATCTAGGATCACAAGGGAAGCAGGGCTCTCATGGCACAGTTTTTTGCAGAATACGGACTCTTTCTCCTGAAGGTCGTCACACTCGTTGCGGGCATCGTCGTGGTCATCATTACGGCCGCGTCAGTCGGACGTCGTAGCCATGAGGAGACGCTCGAAGTCGACAATCTGAACGACAAATACAAGAAACTCGGCGATGCCTTATTGGGCGCCGTTTCCAGCAAGAACGATCGCAAGAAAGCGGCCAAGGCAAGCAAGAAAGAAGCGAAAGCGAAAAGCAAGCATCCAAGCAGCAGGCCCCGCAGTTTCGTGATTGATTTCAAGGGCGACCTGAAAGCCAGCGCCGTGCCCTCGTTGCGCGAGGAAGTCAACGCGATCCTCGATGTTGCGGGCAGCGACGATGAAGTGATCGTGCGACTGGAGAATCACGGTGGCGTTGTCCACGAGCACGGTTTGGCAGCGTCACAGCTTGCGAGGATTCGTGAACACGACATTCCGCTGATAGCCTGCGTTGACAAGGTGGCGGCGAGCGGCGGCTACCTGATGGCCTGCGTTGCGTCGAGAGTCTACCTGGCGCCGTTTGCCATCCTCGGGTCGATTGGCGTACTCGCCCAGATCCCGAACTTCAATCGCATGCTGGACACGCACGGTGTGGATTTCGAACAGATTACGGCCGGCAAGCACAAACGCACGGTCACAATGTTCGGTAAGAACACGGATGAAGATCGCGCCAAGCTCAAGGAGGAACTCGAAGATGTGCACGCGCTGTTCAAGGATGCTGTTGCCCGTTACCGGCCCGAGCTGGACCTCGAAAAAGTCGCGACCGGCGAACACTGGTACGGTAAACGTGCGCTGGAGCTTGGCCTTGCCGACGAGATTCTTACCAGCGATGAACTGCTGAAAAGGAAAGCCGCCGAGCGCGATCTCTATCACGTCGTGTATAAAATCAAGCAGCCGTTCCAAAAGCGTGTCTTCGCCAACATCGACGGATTGCTCGAAAAGGCGGAATCAAGTAGCTGGCGACGGCGCTTCGAATCGCGGCTGCCGCGCTAGCCTCAAGGAACCCACGGGCACGGCCAGGGTCGAAAACGCCAGGTTCAGTCGCGACGCAGGCGTTATAATCCTGCCAGACTTCGAGGAGCATTTATGCGGCCCAAATCACTTAAAGCACTGACTTTTCTAATGTTCTCGTCGATAATTTTGGCGTCATGCTCGACTTCGCCGACGGGTCGCGGCCAGATGATCTGGAAATCAGACGCGGAACTGGAAGCGCAGAGCGCACGGGCCTTCAACCAGATGAAAGCCAGCATGCCGTTGTCGACAGACCGCGAGAAAATCGATTACGTGGCCTGCGTTGCAGAAGCGGTGGTGTCCGCCTTGGAACCGCCGTACGACCAAATGCAGTGGGACCTGGCTGTTTTTGAGAGTGAGTCTGTAAACGCATTCGCAATGCCAGGCGGCAAGATCGGGGTGTTCACGGGCATCCTCGACGTCACGGAAAACCAGCACCAGCTGGCGACCGTTATCGGGCACGAGATTGCGCATGTGACCGCACGGCATTCCAACGAACGGGCTTCACGTTCCTCGCTGACCGGTGTCGGTATCAACGTGGCCGCAATAATACTCGGCGGCGGCCATCGAGGAGCTACCTACACGGCGCAGCAGGCGCTCAACGCGGGCGCAGCGGTCGGTATTTCGTTGCCACACACGCGTAGCCAGGAGAGCGAGGCTGACATCATCGGTCTCGAATACATGGCCAAGGCGGGCTTCGACCCGCGCGAGTCGGTGCCCTTGTGGCAACGTATGGACGCGTCGTCGGACAAGGCACCGGCAGAATTTCTATCAACGCACCCCGCCAACGAAACGCGCATTGAAAACCTGGTGTCGGAGTGGCAGAAGACGCTGCCGCTCTACAATGCGGCCGTCGCTGAAGGCCGAGAACCGACCTGTACAAAAGAATAGATAACGCTAACGTCTTACGCCGCAGCGTCGTGCTGTTGCCGCTGCTGGTGCTCGGTGGCTGCAGCACCGTCGATGGTCTTCTTGGCAAGGTTCTGAAGGGTCGCGCACCCGTCGCCCTCGAGGCGCGGCCGGTGGAGGACCCGCTGCCCGCTAACGAATTTGTCCTGCAGTCTGCCGAGCAGTCCGTCATCGGCGAGCCGCAAGCTGTATTCACGCGAGACGACGACACGTTTTCCGATTTAGCACGTGAGTATGGACTCGGTTACGACGAAATTGTCGCGGCGAATCCCGGCATCGATCCCTGGTTACCCGGCGAAAATACGCCGGTGATTCTGCCAACGCAGTACGTGCTGCCGGACGTGCCGCGCCGGGGCCTGGTGTTGAACATTGCCAGCAAACGGCTCTTCTATTTTCCACCAGCGGCTGACGGCGAACCGCAGCGCGTGCTGACCTATCCGATCGGGATCGGTCGTGTTGGCTGGGAGACGCCGTTAGGTGCGGCATCAGTGATCTCGAAGGCGCGCAATCCGCAGTGGTGGGTTCCGCCTTCAGTGCGGACCGAGCACGCGGCGATGGGCGACCCATTGCCCGCCATCGTGCCGCCGGGGCCTGATAATCCTCTGGGTACCCGCGTACTCAAGCTTGATATGCCGGGCTACCTGATACATGGCACGAACCAGCCTTATGGCGTTGGCATGCGTGTCAGCCACGGTTGCGTTCGCCTGTATCCGGAAAATATCGAGATTCTTTATGAGCTTGTCGACGTTGGCGAGTCGGTGATGATCATCAATGAGCCGTACCTGGCCGGCCGCCAGAATGGTGAGCTCTTCTTCGAAGCACACGCACCGCTCGAGGATGACGCCGTGACTCCCGAAGAACGCCTGCAGGCCCTGTTCGAGGCGCAGACCAGGGCATCCGGCCGGACTATGAACGCGCACCTCGAAGAGCACATCAAGTCATTGGCGCAGCAGCCGATTGGTGTGCCGATTCGAGTGGCAATGTACGATGCGAATGAGGTCACGTCGCGCGTGCGCGTTGTGCACAACACGGTCACAGCGGACCCGGATCAGCCGACGCTGCTGGAAGTGCGCGAGATGATGAATGCCACTGGCGATAAGGATGCATCATTGTGAGCGAGTGGCTGGACCTGATGATCGATGAGGTTGCCCGCAAGCAGCGCGAACAGTCTGCGGCAAAAGAAGAACTCAAGCGCCGCGCCGCGCCGGACAAGCACCGCGCGCCGCCGCCGGCAAAACCCGTTCAGTCGAAGTAAGTCATGAATTCCGGCGGAATGTTCCGGGCGGTTGATGGCCGCGCGGTGCCAACCGGCAATGGCCGCGAGTTGTAGGTGTTCCAGAACAGGTAGTGGCCGCCGTCATAGTCTGTCGATGTGAGGTCGTGCACCATGGCCGCCATGGCTTTTCCCGTGTACGTGGTCTCGATGTCCAGCCCCAGTGATTGCTTTGCGAGCGCGACTGCCGTGTCCGTGACGCTGTCAGAGACGGCATACCCGCCGGCGAAAAATTCATCGCGCCACTGCAGGCGTACACGATTGCCAAGATCGGCGGGAATCGATGCGTCGTAGCGATGCAGCAGCATTGCTGTCTTTCGGATCAGCCGGGTAAAAGCGGCCGGGCTCGCGAAACGTTCGTCCACAACGCGCACTGCGTGTAGTTCGGCTGGTAGTTCGGCCAGGGCGAGACCGAGCGCCAGTCCGACGCAGCTGCCCATCGTGCCATTGGCGACATAAATCCGTTGCGGCGCTGCAGTATCTCCGGCGATTACCTGGTGGGCGAGTTCTAACCCTGCATTCACGAATCCAACGGCACCGAGCCAGCTTGAACCGCCCATCGGGATGACCCAGCAGTGCCGCCCTTGCAGGTAACGTCGATACGTCGCCAGCCGATCAACGCTACTCCCCAGTGCGACCAGCTCAGTACCGATATGGCGATGCATATTAAGAGTGCGAGGAATTTTTGGCGTCGGCTTCTGCGGCACGAGCAGGCAGCTGCACTCGAAGCCTGATCGCTGCGCGAGAATGGCGGTGGCGAGCGCATGGTTTGAACCGACAGCGCCGAACGTTGCAACCCGAGTGGCGTTGCGCTCTCTCGCCCGCTGAAAAATATACTCAAGCTTGCGAATTTTGTTGCCGCCATAACTTGTGCCGCTTACATCATCGCGCTTCACTGAAATGGTACGGACACCCGATCCGGTATCGAAGCTCAGAGTTTCGACAGGCGTCGGTAGATCGGCGAGCACCATCTTGTTCAGGTGAGCGCCTAATCGCGGGTAAGCGGATGCGAGGTAATCCGTCATGCTCACACATTATCGAAGTGCACCGGGCGGCGCGAATGATTTAGAATGACCGCTAGCTTTCCAGAGTCGACACGGAGACAGGTTTGTCGGAAGCAGTTGACCACGGCATCACGGTCACAGAGATCGCCGCGATGGGGCAACCTATCGATGTATCCCCGGAAACCACTGCCGTTTTTGTCGGGCGAGCGCTCCGTGGTCCCTTGAACATACCGGTGCTCGTCAAGACCCTGGCCGAGTACCGCCGCCGTTTCGGCGATATCTGGTCGCGCTCCAGTCTCGGACCGGCCGTTCAGCAGTTCTTCGCGCACGGTGGCAGCAGCCTGTACGTCGTGCGCGTCGCGAACGGTGCGCGAGGTGCCATGCTCTGTTTGCCAGCCGGCGGCTCGGCACTCGTGCTGCGCGCCGCGGAGCCAGGGTCGACGGAGTTCATACGCGCCGCCGTCGATTACGACCGTATCGACGCTAACGACGATCAACTTTTCAATCTGACCCTGCAGCGAATCAATCCCGTAACGCGACTGATCGAAGACCAGGAACTGTTGTCGGGTGTCTCTTATAAAGAAGGTACCGATAACTTTGTTGGCGATGCGCTGCTGACATCGACGCTTGCGCGCCTGGAGCATCCGTACCCAACGCACCGTCCTGAAGTGACGCTCAAGAACGGGGACAAGTTTGAATCCGATTATATTGATCACGTGCAGGCGGGTACCGACGGGGCAGATCTCACGGACTACGACCTGATCGGTTCCCGCAGCGCGGGCACCGGCCTGTTTGCATTGCAGCAAGCAGAGGATTTCGATCTGTTGTATCTGCCGCCACCTGGCAGGGGGAGAGACCTCGGGCCGGCGGCCGTTCTTGCTGCCGAGCGCTACTGTCGCGAGCGTGGCGCGATGCTGGTTGTTGATCCGCGCGCCGGGTGGCGCACGGCCAGGCAGGCGGTGAGCGGTATCAAAGAATTAGGCTACAAGAGCGCCAACATGATCGGCTATTTTCCGCGCGTGAACTTGCGTGACAGGGGTACCGACACGCCGCACCCGGCCGGCGGCGCACTCGCAGGACTGCTCTGCAAGCACGACCGGACGCGGGGCGTCTGGCAGGAACCGGACGGTCACGGCATGCCGCTGCATCAACAGCTGCTGCCAGCCGCAGAGATGGACGAGAGCGCCGCGGAACTGCTGCAGCGTGCGGGGCTGAACGTGATCGCCAAAGGCCCCGCCGGTCGCGCCCGGCTGTTGGGCGCAGTAACGATGGGGCGCAGCGGCAGCGCGCATCGCGATTTTGCGAAACTGTCCGTGCAGCGTTTCTGTTTGCGCATCATCAACGCGGTTGCTGCAGGAACTCGCTGGGCGGTATTTGAACCCGACGATGATACGCTCGCGAAGCGCGTGCGCGCGCAGGTCTCTGCGTACTTTATCTGCCTTGCCGAGACGGGCGCGTTTGCCGACGAACGCTTCGTTGTGAAGTGTGACGCCGGCGTTAGCCGTCGTGCTGACAGTGATGCGCATGGTGTGACGATATTGCTCGTGTTTCATCCGCTCCGGTCGACCCATCCGATTTCACTGACGCTCCACCTGACACCTGCCGGCTGCCGCGTCGGCAGCACGGCATTTGCCCCCACGCTCGAGAACTGCGCCTGACGCGACGTCACAGGGGCCGCCTACAATGAAACTCGACCGCTTCATTCGTATTTCGATTGCCGTTGCCATCGCGCTGATTTTCATTGTCGCAACCGGCGCTTTGCTCTTTATTTCGGAGTCCGCCCTGAACGTCTGGGACCGTCTCAAAGCGGGACCGCCGGCACTGATGTATGCCTACGTCGCTCTCATGCTGCTGCTGGCCGTGACGGCGCTGTGGCTCATCTGGAGACTGGTTGTCCGGCGAAAGATCCAGCCGGGCAAATCGGTCGACGCCAGACCATTGTCAAAAGACGAAATCGAGCAGCGTATTCGGGCCGCCTCCGCCAGCGGTGTCGACGTCAGCGCGGCGCAGGCGGAACTGCAGGACCTGGCAGCACGACAGCAGCACGGCACGATTCAACTCTGCTTCTTCGGTGAGATCAGCTCTGGCAAAAGTTCACTGATCAAGGCACTGGTGCCCGAGGCAGAAGTCCTGATTGATGTCGTGGGTGGATCGACCGACGCCGTTCGCAGCTATCGCTGGCGCAATGCGGCCGGCCACGAGATTCTGTTGACTGATGTTCCCGGTATCGGTGGCGTTGGCGGTGAGTTGACCGCCGTGGCCGCCGACGAAGCCAAACGTTCGCATGTCGTCTTGTTTGTTTGCGATGGCGATTTGACGCGCGCGGAGATGCAGGCGATCGAGGCTCTGCTGGCTTTCGACAAACCGCTGATACTGGTCCTCAACAAGGCCGATCGTTTTGACGCCGAAGAGCAGGCGGAGCTGATGCAAAAACTGCTGGAGCGTATCGACGCGGTGGGCGGGGAGTTGCAGCGAGATCATGTCGTCGCGGTTACTGCGGGTGGCGAAAGCGACGTCATCGAACGGCGGCCCGACGGTGGGGAGATCACGGTCAGGCGCAGCCGGCCGGCTGATATCGGTGTTCTCGTCGTAGCGATCAATCGTTTGCTCGACGGTGATGCAGCGCCGCTCGATCAGCGCCGCGAGCGCGCGGTTTTTCAAATGGCGGCGGCGCGTCTCGCTGAGTCTGAAGCGCGCTACCGCTTGCAAAGATCCGAGCAGATCATCCGAAGCGCAACGCGCAAGGCCATCGTCGGCGCACTGGCCGCAATCAGCCCGGGGACCGACATCCTGATTCAGGGCTACATCGGTACCGCGATGACGCGCGACCTGTGCGCGCTGTTTGGCGCCGCGCCGCGCGATCTCGATATCGAGGAATTCCTGTCGCTGAGTCAAAGCCGTGTTGGTCGAACCCTGCCGTTGTCGCTGGCCGTTGCCGGCAACGGTCTGAAAGCATTTCCCGGCATAGGCACCGTCGCCGGGGGGCTGGTTCATGCTGTAGCGTACGGATTGATCTTCGACGCACTGGGGCGCAGTCTGGTGCTCACATTATCGCGCCACGGCGAGCTGGTACCCGGCACCGCCGCGAAAGAATTTGAGGAAGGCATCAGTGAGCATTTGGAAGCGGGCGTTCGGCGCATTGCCAAAATGGCCCTGGACGAAAACGGCGACTGAAACTCCGCCGGCTGCCGGCGAGGATCATCTGACGCTGGCCCGTGAGAGCCTGCGCGAGCTCATTCAGGATGCGCGGCTGCCCGATGGCGTGCGTGAATCACTCGCCAGCGATTATGCCGCCGTGCAGGGAATGCTCGACAAGCTCGAACACGGACACCTGCACCTGTCGGCATTCGGCCGCGTCAGTACGGGCAAGTCGTCGTTGCTCAATGCGCTGATCGGTGAAGAGCGGTTCTCGGTGAGCCCGGTTCATGGTGAAACGCGGCGCTCCTCCATGCAGGCCTGGGACGAGACCGAGGCGGGTGGTGTATTTCTGATCGATACGCCGGGCCTCGATGAAGCCGGGGGTGAAGACCGCGAAGACCTGGCGCGGGAAGTCGCGGGTCGATCGGACCTCGTCATGTTCGTGCTGGACAGCGATATCACGGACACCGAACTGGTCGCACTCAAAGCGGTCTTGTCATTGGGACGGCCGGTGCTGGTCGTCCTCAATAAATCTGACCTGTACACGGCCGAAGAGCGCGCTGCGCTGCTGCAGTCTATCCGCAGTAAGACACAGGACATGCTCGATAGCCGGCACGTGATCGCAACAGCTGCACAGCCGCGACCGCAGGCCGTGGTCGAAGTTGCCGCAGACGGTGGTGAGACCGCGACGTCACGTGCACGCGCGCCGGACGTCGCGGAGCTGCGACTCAGGCTGTGGGAAATCCTCGAGTCGGAAGGCAAGACTTTGTCGGCACTCAACGCCAGCCTGTTCGCCGCGGACTTGTCAGACCAGGTCGGGCGCCGCATTCTGAACGCGCGCGCCGAACTGGGTGAGAAGCTCGTGCGCACGTATTGCGTGGCGAAAGGCATCGCCGTTGCCTTCAATCCCGTGCCCGTTGCCGACCTGTTTGCCGCCGCCTTCATCGACGTCGGCATGGTCGTGCACCTGTCGCGCGTGTATGGCTTGCCCCTGAATCGCAGCGAAGCGGGTTCGATCGTGCGCGTCATCGTTGCCGAATCGGCGGCACTGATGGGCACGGTCTGGGCGCTGCACTTTGTTTCGAGCGCATTGAAAGTGGGGACGATTGGTCTGTCGACTATTCTGACCGCCGGGGCGCAGGGTGCGATCGCCTACTACAGCACCTATCTCGTGGGTCGCGCGGCGGCCGAGTACCTGGCCAAAGGTAAATCGTGGGGTGACGGCGGTCCGAAGCGGGTGGTGAAGCAGATTCTCGATTCGCTGGATCGCGATACGGTACTGCGTGACGCCAAGCGCGAGATCCAGGCACGCCTGGGAATGAGCTGAGACATTTTCCATGGACAAAGACGCTCGCCTGCGGCGCCTGTGGGGGACCATTCTGGATATCCCGCCGGGTACCGTGGCCAATTATGGGCAGATCGCTGAAATTGCCGGCATCCCGCGCGGGGCGCGGATGACGGCCTACGCGTTACGCGTTGCGCCGAAAGACCTCGACCTGCCGTGGCATCGTGTCATTCAGGCCTCGGGCAAAAGCGCTTTCGAGCCCAACAGTCGGCATTTCATGCTGCAGCGCAAAAAACTCGCTGCCGAAGGCGTCGTAATGCTGAATGGCAAAGTGGACATGAGCAAATATCGCTGGGAGCCTGGGCTGGATGAACTGCTGTGGAAACCATCCGATGCGTGGGATGAAAACTAAACGATACAAACAGAGAGGAGCAGGCCCGGTATGACAACGGTCATTTTTTCCCATGGGCAGGAGAGCGGCCCCTGGGGGACTAAAATACGCGCAATGGCGGAGCTGGTCAGGAGCCTGGGCTGCGTGGCGGACAGTATCGACTACCAGGGCATAGCCGATCCGGGCGAGCGGGTCGCGCGGTTGCTCCGCGAATGTGCGGACATTGAGGATCGATTGATACTGGTTGGCTCCAGCATGGGAGGCCATGTGGCGACCGCCGCCGCCGGCGAACTGGGTGCGGCCGGCCTGTTTGTGCTGGCGCCGGCGTATTATATGGCCGGCTACGAGACGCTGACCCCGGATCCGCCAGATCTGCCGATTTGCATTGTGCATGGGTGGCATGATGATATTGTGCCCCCAGAAAATAGCATTCGCTTCGCGGGAAGCTGTAGTGCGACATTGCACTTGGTTGACGGCGACCACCGGCTGACGGAAAACATCGCCGAAATCAACGAATATTTGAAATTTTTCATAGAAAGAACGTCCGAATCGTTCGGATAATTTGGAGGAAATAATGAAGCAGTTACTGGTATTGATAATGACGCTGACGCTGTTTGCGTGTGGTGGCAAGGAGTCGGGTAGTACGATGGAAGACGCGGCTAACGCGGCGAAGAAAGCCTCGAGTGACGCGATGGAGGCAACTGGCGACGCCATGGAGAAAGCCAAAGACGCAGCGGGCGAAGTTGCCGATGACGCAATGAAAGCATCGGAAGATGCAATGGATGCCACCAAAGAAATGGCTGGCGACGCGATGGAAGGCGCCAAGGATATGGCGGGCGACGCGATGGAAGGCGCCAAAGAGATGGCGGGTGACGCGATGGAAAAAGCGGGCTCCGTCGAAGACACGCTGATGCAAAAGAAAGAAGATGCTGACAAAGCGCTCAATGATGCGATGAAGAAAGACTGATCGAATTGAGCGGACCGCAGGCCATCACAGGCCGGCGGTCCGCCTCTCTTAAACGTCCTATAGCACACCGCTATTTAAAACAAGCGGGCCGCTGCTTCCGTTTCCGGTAGAATTCTGCGCCATGAACGTCGTCGTTTTCATTGCGCGCCCGGTCTACCGCCTGATTGGCAAGGTGTTTTCCCTGTGGGCGCGTCCAGCGGTGCTGCCGGAAATACCGGCGGAACTCGTCATCGATAGTAGCGCCGCCATTTGCTACGTGATGGAGACGGGTGGCCTTGCCGATACGCTGGCGCTCGAACGAGCTTGCGCAACCCACGGACTACCCTCGCCGACGGAACCGCTGGCGTTTTGCGGCTCCCACGAGGATGGCCGTGTCGTCGTCCTGCGGAGCATGGAGGGGTTCTTCGTAAGGCATCCGCGCAAGACCGGATCGCAGCGTCTCAAGCGCCTGGTCGAGGCCGCTGAACACGGCGACCAGGAGCTATTGCTGATACCCGTTGCAATCTATTGGGGCAGGTCACCGGACAAGGAACGCTCGCTGCTGCAACTGTTGTTTTCAGAGAACTGGGATGTTGTAGGTCGCACGCGCAAATTCTTTACAACACTGTTCCTGGGGCGCGATACGCTGCTGCGTTACAGCGATGCTTTGCCGCTGCGCGCCATCAACCTGGAAGGACAGGAACCCGGCATCGCCTATCGCAAGATATCGCGAATCCTGCGTGTCCACTTTCGCAAACGGCGGGTCGCCACGGTTGGTCCTGATCTGTCACATCGGCGCACGCTGATCAACCAGGTGCTGCGCGAGCCCGCCGTGCGTCAGGCCATCAAGGATGAGGCGGGGGATGACTATCGCAAGGAGGAAGTAGCGCGGCGCAAAGCGGAGAAGTACGCGTTTGAAATTGCTGCCGATATTTCCTACCCCACGATTCGTGTCATTGAACGTCTGCTGAAATGGCTTTGGCACCGCATTTACGACGGTATCGAACTCAATCACATTGATCGCTTACAGGCTGTCGCCAGTGAGAAAGAGATCATCTACGTGCCCTGCCACCGCAGCCATTTTGACTACCTGCTACTTGGCTACGTCATGTACGAGGAAGGGCTGCACCTGCCGCACGTGGCGGCCGGCATCAACCTGAACATGCCCGTCGTCGGCGGCATCCTGCGTCGCGGTGGCGCATTCTTCCTGCGTCGCAGCTTCAAAGGGAACCGCTTATATGCAACGGTTTTCGATACGTACCTGAACCAGATTCTGCAGCGCGGTCACTCGATCGAATACTTTGTCGAAGGTGGCCGCAGTCGAACCGGTCGGCTGCTGGCGCCGAAGGGCGGCATGCTGGCGATGACGATCAATGCCTATGTCAAAAACCCGAAGCGCCCGATTGTGTTTGTGCCGATCTATTTCGGCTACGAAAAGCTGATCGAGGGCGACTCGTTCATCAGCGAGATGGGCGGCGCGGAAAAGAAAAAAGAATCGTTGGGCGGATTGATACGCTCGATCAAGTCCTTGCGCGAGCATTTTGGCAAGGTCTATGTGAACGTCGCCGAACCGATCGAGCTGGAGCCGGTGCTCAATCGTTTGCAGCCGGCATGGCGGGACTATGAATCGAAAAACGGCGAACGACCGCAGTGGCTTGCGAACGCCGTCGATGACATCGGCGGCCAAATCATGCGTGGCATCAATTCGGCAGCCGCTGTTACGCCAATCAGCCTGCTGGCCTACGTGCTGCTGGCGACGCCCAAGCAAAAGATCGGCGCGGATGAATTGCGCCGGCAACTGCAGATCACCCTGGATCTGCTGCGGCACTTCAGGTACTCGGATTTGGTGACAGTGCCGGACTGGAGCCCTGACCAGATCATCGAGCATGGCGAGCAGCTCGACGTCATCAGCCGCACGACGCACCCGATGGGTGAAGTCATACACATGGCAGAACGCACCGCCGTGCTGATGACCTATTTTCGCAATAATATTCTGCACCTGCTGGCGTTGCCGGCGTCGATTGCGTGCTGTTTTATCCAGGGGCGACAGCTACCGCATGTCGAGCTGCAGCGGTTGATGCGGCTGATCTACCCTTTCATGCAGAAAGAGTTGAATCTCAAGTGGCAGCTTGACGATATTGACGAGGTGACAAGCACTGCGATCAGGTCATTAGTCGACCTCGATATTCTGACCTACGGCAAAACTGAAGCAATGTTGGTGCGCCCGCCGTCGGGATCTGAGAAGGCGTTTCAGTTGCTCATGCTGGGGCAATCGATGGTGCCCATGATCCAGCGCTTCTACCTGGCTATAGCGATACTCGTGAGCCACGGGTCAGCAACGCTGTCGCGCAGCCGTCTTGAAACCCTGTGCCAGCAAAGTGCCGAGCGGCTGTCGATGATTTACGGATTACATTCGCCCGACTTCTTCAACAAGACGTTGTTTCATGATTTTATTCGCACGCTGCTGGATCAGGGCATCTTGCGTCGAAATGCCGACGGTGTCCTCGAGTATGATGACGATATCAAGAGCATAGGTGCGGATGCGCGCCTGGTACTGGGTGAAGAGATTCGTCACAGTATCCTGTCATTGACAGTGGCGGAGCATAGCTAGCGAGAGTCGTGATGAAGGCCGTGTCGTTCTACCGTTTTTTTGAGCTCAAAGAGCCGCAGTCATTTCGTGATGATCTGCAGGCGCGCTGCGAACAACTTGGCCTGCTCGGGACCATCCTCATTGCCAGTGAGGGGTTCAACGGCACGGTGGCGGGCAGCGAAGAGGCGGTGCTGGCGCTGTTTGCGTGGCTGCGCGAGCGTGCCGCTTTAAGCGGTGAACTTGACGCGCGCTGGACGGACGTTGACGAGGCACCGTTTCGGCGCCTGCGGGTCAAGGTCAAGAAAGAGATTGTCACGCTGGGTCGTCCCGATATTCTCCCGCACCAGCGTACCGGTCAGCACGTGCCGCCGGCAAAGTGGAACGAATTACTGCAGGATCCGGACGTCCTGGTGATCGATACCCGCAACCACTACGAAATCGAAGTTGGCACGTTTCCAGGCGCTATCGATCCTGGCAACGACAGTTTTCGTGAATTTCCGGACTTCGCCCGTGAACTTGCCGAGACATCGCAGGGGCGACCGCTGGCCATGTTTTGTACCGGCGGTATTCGCTGCGAAAAGGCCACCGCATTGATGCTCGAACTGGGCTTCGACGAGGTTTATCACTTGCAGGGAGGTATTCTGAATTACCTGCAAACGGTGCCGGACGAAGACAATCGCTGGAGCGGCGAGTGTTTCGTATTCGACACGCGAGTCGCCGTGGACCGGGATCTGACCGAGGGCGGTTACGTGCAATGTCATGCCTGCCGCAGGCCGCTGAGCGTCGCCGACCTCAAGTCACCGGACTATCGCGAGGGTGTGTCATGCCCGCAATGCATCGATGAGACGGATGACGATCGGCGTGCGCGTCTCGAGGAGCGACGTCGCCAGGTGGCACTGGCAGCGATGCGTGGTGACGTGCACATTGGCCCGAAAACCCCGCCCGCGTCCTTGCACCCTTTACCAGAAGAGTCTAAAAAGGTTCTGTGAATCATCGCATAACAGCTCATTCCAGCTCGCCAGCCGTGACGTCTGGCGTCGTTGGCCTGTTGTTGGCGCTGTGCCTGAATTTGGCACTATTGCCCTGCGCCATGGCGCTGGGCATCGATGATCAGGCGTGCCCGCACAGCCCAATTGCCGAGCAAGGTGCAATGGACGGGCATCATGGGCACAGCGCCGGGCACGCTGACGACGGTGCCGGTCAGTCTCATTCGGACTGCATGTCGGCCGGTTCGTCATGCTGTGACGTCGCCGTGGCCAGCGCAGATTCACGTTGGGCCAAGGTCAAGGAAGGCTTTGACGACGAGCCATGGCTGGTCGCAAATATTGCCAGCCCCGAGCTGCCGGTCACGAGTTATGCAGTCGTGGCTGCCGTCGACCCGCCGGATCCACCCGGCGCCTCGGTGCCTCGGCACGTTCTATTCTGCGTCTACCTGGATTAGCCAACCTCCTGCTGTAAACCGTTCTTTTTCTGGTTTGTCATGTAGGGGTTGGATTAATGTTCATGAATTACGGGCGCTCGCCCGAACTTAATTTCGTACGCCATGCCGTCGCGCGTTCGAGAATCACAGTCTTGCTGCTTGCCGCAGGCGCGCTGCTTGCCGGCAATGCGCAGGCACAACAACGCGTTGTTCTGACACTGGCAGAGGCGGAGGACCTGGCGCTTGCGGCCGAGCCCGGGCAGCTAGCCATGCAGGCAAAAGCCGCCGCGCTTGAAGCGCGCGCGGTGGTGGCCGGCGAATTGCCCGACCCGATGCTGCGTCTCGGCATTAATAATTTCCCGGTCGAATCCGGTGGTTTTCGCACCGAAGGCATGACGAATGCGGCCATTGGCCTGCGCCAGGCGTTTCCGGCCGGCAAGACGCGCGTGGTTAGCGCCCGACAGTTTGATCTGCTGGCCGCCGAGATGAACGAAAATGCCGACGCGCGCGGTCGTAATGTTGTAACCGCCGTGCGGAGTGCATGGCTGGATCTCTATTACTGGGAGCAGGCCCACCAGCTGGTCGCCGAGTCGCGACCCTTCTTTGCTGACCTGGCGTCGGTAACGCGGTCCCTTTACGCGGTGGGCCGCAAAAGTCAGCAGGACGTACTGCGCGCCGAGCTCGAACTGAGTCGCCTCGAGGATCGGCTGATCGACATCGAGCGGCAACGCTCGCGTGCGCGCGCCGCGCTTGGTGAGTGGGTCGGTAGTGATGCGGCGCGACCGGTGGCGCCGAAGCTGCCTGGCTGGAGCCAGATCCCCGGGCTCGAGTCCATGCAGGCCATGCTGGGGGAGCATCCCGTACTGCGGGCAGCGGACTCACAAATCGAAGCAAGGGGCGCCGGCGTCGATCTTGCGAACGAGCGATCGAAGCCTGGCTGGGCACTGGACCTCGGTTACAGCTATCGCGAGGGACTGTTGCCTTCCGGTCAGCCACGTTCGGACTTCGTGAGTCTCGGCGTTACGGTGGATCTGCCGTTTTTCAGAAAAAAATCCGTCGACAGCACGCTATCCGCGGCATTGCAGGAACGCAGTGCGGCGAAGTCCGTTCGAGAACAAGCGTGGCGTTCCCTGCAGAGCCAGCTGGCCGCCGAGCACGCCCGCTGGCACGACCTGACGCGCCGTCTGGCTTTGTACGACACGCGAATTCTTGCCCAGGCCAAAGACAACGCCGAAGCCTCGATGCTGGCGTATCAGAGTGATCGAGCGGATTTCGCTGATGTGATGCGCGCTTATATCGACGATTTGAATACCCGTATTGAGCACATTCGCCTGCAGGTCGAGCGCGCGCAAAGTTACGCGTTGCTCGCCAACCTCGGAGGGCTTCCCCGATGAAGAAGATGATATTTGTTATTGGCGCGATCGTTATTGCAACCGCTGTCGGCATCCTGGTTGGTCGCTCCACGAGCCCAACAACGAGTGCATCGACCGAACCAGCCGCCGGCGGCGCTCGCGAAGTGCTTTACTGGGTCGCGCCTATGGACGCCAATTACCGTCGTGATGAACCGGGCAAATCGCCGATGGGCATGGACCTGGTGCCGGTGTACGGGGACGAGGTCGATGGTCAGCCCGGTGTGGTCGCGATTGACGCCACGATCGTCAATAACCTCGGCGTACGCACGGCCAGAGCCGAGCGTGGCGAATTGTCGCGGCGCATAGAGACGGTGGGCTACGTCGCCTACGACGAGGACACGGTGCAACACGTGCATACGCGCGTCGACGGCTGGATCGAGAAACTGGCGACCAAGGCCACTGGCGACACGGTCGAGAAAGGGCAGCTGTTGTTCGAACTGTATTCGCCGACGCTCGTCAACGCGCAGGAGGAGTACCTTATTGCGCGGCGTAGCAGCAATACGCTGCTGTTGAAAGCGTCAAAAGAGCGGCTTGCAGCGCTCGGCTTGACCGCGAGCGAGATCGCCTGGCTGGACAAGGAACGCACCGTCCGGCAGCGCGTCCGTGTGTATGCCGAGGTGGACGGTGTGATCACACATCTTGGCGTCCGCGAGGGAATTTTCGTGACACCGGCAACCGAGATCATGTCCGTCGCAAAACTCGACAAGGTCTGGGTGCTGGCCGAGGTTTTCGAGCGACAGGCGGCATGGGTCAAGCCGGGTCAGAGCGCGATGGTCGAACTCGACTATCTGCCCGGCA
>JBATID010000269.1:0-4804 GCA_049667545.1 Woeseiaceae bacterium | reverse complement strand
TTCCTGAACGGGGTCAGAGTTCATTTTTGCTGAATAGGCAAATAAGTCGGTGCCCGGCACCACGATTCTAAAAATTTTCCTGTGCGGGCTTGAAAATGCTTGCGGCGGCCCTATTTAAGCTGGGTGTTGGCAATAAATTGCCATGTTTTCAACGTGTTAGACAAATTGGAGGCAAAGCAATGTCACTAGTCAAATACGAACCCTGGTATGGCGCGCAGCAGCTGCAGGACGACATCAATCGGCTCTTCTCGGGCTGGAACACGAACGACAGCAGCGGTGTCACCGCGGACTGGGTACCGACCGTGGATATCAACGAATTCGACGGTAAATTCCAGCTCTACGTCGACCTTCCGGGCGTGGATCCGAAAGACGTGGAAATCACGTTAGAGTCGGGCGTCCTGACCATCACGGGCGAGCGCTTCATGCAAGCCGAGAAGACTGACGAAAAGGTCATCAGCCGTCGCACAGAACGTGGCAGCGGGCGCTTTTATCGCCGCTTCATCCTGCCCGACACCGTCGATGCGGATAACGTCAAGGCGGTTGATCGTCACGGCGTTCTTGAGATCGTGATTCCGAAACAGGCGAAGGCTCAACCACGGCGCATCGAAGTTGCCGCGTAGCGACGTCCAAAAATATGGGGTCAGAGTACGAATCCTCAAAAAATGTACTCTGACCCCATTAACTACACTAGAACCACTTTTTCCGCCGGAAATACAACAGCATAATCACTACGACGACCAGCATTATTGACCACGCGAAAACGTATCCGTATGGCCAATCAAGCTCCGGCATGTTCCAGGGCCCAGCCTGCCTGTCGAAATTCATGCCATAGATTCCGGCGATGAACGTCAAGGGAATGAAAATAGTGGCAATCACTGTCAGGACGCGCATGACTTCATTCGTCCTGTTGCTCACGCTGGATAGATAGATATCAAGCATGCTGCTCGTCATTTCTCGGTAGGTTTCCAGCAGATCCATGATTTGAATGGTGTGGTCATAGCAATCCCGCAGGTAAACGTGCGAGGCAGCTTTTACCTGCGGGTATTCGTCGCGCAGAAGCTTGTTGATGACCTCTCGCTGCGGCCACAACATCCGCCGTAGCAAAATAAGCTCCCGCTTCAACGTGTGAATTTGCTCGAGCGTAGCGCCATCAGCCTCTTTGAGAATTTGTACTTCGAGGTCTTCAAGCTGCAATCCAAACTCTTCGAGTATCGGAAAACCCTGGTCCACTGCAATGTCGAGAAGGCTATAAAACAGAAAGTCGACGCCCAGAGTACGCAGGCGACCACCACCGTCCTGAAGCCGTTTAATGACAGGTGTAAATGGCGCAAAATCGGTATCGCAGAAGCTGACGAGGAAATTGTCGGTCAAAATAAAGCTGACCTGATGCACCTCGACGCGGCCGTCGACAAAGCGCGGTAGCGCCATAACCACAAATAGCTGGTGGTCGAATAGCTCGACCTTTGGGCGTTGGCCGGTATTGACTACGTCTTCCAATGCAAGCACGTGAATACCAAACGAAGTACCCAGATCCCTCAGTGTCTGCTCGTCCGGATGCCCCTCAACATGTACCCAGGTTTTTGTTTCCTTTTTCAGAGACGATGCGCATTCAGCCGGGGTTGCATCATCGTTAATGGTCAACTGCTGTGCGTCATAGTCCACCAGAGTAAGTTGCAGCGGCACGTGGGCTGACAATGCGCTTTTTGTCAGGGTGCCGGGCGGCGTTCCTGCAGGATGGTACCGCTTGGTAAAAAAGGCCATGCTGAACTACCTCCGCTGCAATAAAAGGGGTCTGTCCCCTTTAATCCTATTAATCTCGAAGTACAGATAGAAACCGGTCGCCATAGCGATCCAGCTTGGTCTGCCCGACGCCGCTGATACCGAGCATCTCCGCGGCCGTCTGCGGTCGATACTCGAGCATCTCGTGCAACGTCTTATCGTGGAAGATGACATACGCGGGCACATTGTGCTCGCTCGCCAGTGACTGCCGGCACGCGCGCAGCGCTTCCCACAAGTCTATATCGTCGTCGGCAACAACTCGATCCCGGGCAGCTTTCTTCGATGCCACGACGGATCGCTTCGGATCTTCCCGAAACTGTAACGGCGTCGTGCCACGCAGAACACCACGGCTGGTATCTGTCAGCACCAGCGCGCCGAAACGAGCAGCGTCGGACCGCAGGTAGCCAGCGACCATCAACTGCCGTGCGACCGAACGCCAGGTCGTCGAGGCCAGGTCCTTACCTATGCCGAAGACACTGAGTTGATCGTGCCCATGCTGCAGAACCTTATCGGTCTCTTTTCCCAGCAGTACATCGACCAGGTGTGCGGCACCGAAGCGCTGACCTGTACGATAGACTGCCGACAGCAGTTTCTGTGCCGCTTCTGTCCCGTCCCAGGTGTTTGCCGGCGTCAGGCAACCGTCACAGTTGCCACAATCCTCTACCTGGGAATCACCGAAATACGCGAGTAACGGCCGGCGCCGGCAGCCAGTGACCTCGCACCAGCCGAGCAACGCATCGAGCTTGACGCTTTCGAAGCGCTTGTACTCATCATCTGCCCGGGATTCGTCAAGCATCTGCCGCAGGCGCACGACATCTTGCAGGCCGTAAACCATCCAGGCATCTGCGGGCTCGCCGTCTCGACCGGCTCTGCCCGTTTCCTGGTAATAAGACTCGATGCTCTTGGGCAAATCGAGATGAGCAACGAAACGCACGTCCGGCTTATCGATGCCCATGCCGAAAGCGATTGTCGCGACGATCACCAGACCGTCTTCGGCGAGAAAACGGCGCTGGTTTTCAGTACGCACCTCGGCGGCGAGTCCGGCATGGTACGGCAACGCCTCGAAGCCCTGTCCACACAACCAACTGGCGGTACTTTCCGTTTTCTTGCGCGACAGGCAATAGACGATGCCTGCTGCGCCACGATGCGCCTGGAGAAACTTCAATAGTTGCCCACGTGCATCGGTTTTGACTTGCACTGCGTAACTGATATTCGGTCGGTCAAATGGCGCGACGTAAATTTCGGGTTCGTGCAGCTCAAGTCGAGCGACTATTTCTGCCCGCGTTTTATCCGTGGCGGTGGCCGTCACTGCCATGCGCGGAACGCCGGGGAACAAAGCACCGAGATCACCCAGCCCCAGGTAATCACTGCGAAAATCGTGGCCCCACTGCGACACACAGTGCGCCTCATCAATGGCGATAACCGATAAAGGTATGCCACGCAACATCGACTTGGTGTGCTCGGTAACCAGGCGTTCCGGCGCGACGTACAAAAGCTGCAAGCTGCCCTGCCGAAGCCTGGTCATCACCTCACGCCGCTCATCAGGCGACTGACTGGAATTCAAAAACTCCGCCGCGATGCCGAGCTCGCGCAGTGCCGTGACCTGGTCCTGCATCAGCGCAATCAGTGGCGAAACGACAAGACCGGTCCCTTCCCTCAGTATTGCCGGAATTTGGTAACACAAGGACTTACCGCCGCCTGTCGGCATGATCACGAGGGAGTCGTGACCCTGCAGCGTGGCCTCGATGATCAACTGCTGATCGCCCCGAAACTCCGGATAGCCGAAGATGTCTTTCAGAACTTGTCGTGGGGAAAGGCTCATGAATCCGGGTTCCGGGCTAAGGATCGCTGCGACAGTACGAACATGAATGGGGTCAGAGTACATTTTTGCATGGAAAATGTACTCTGACCCCATTTATCCCAGGCTCGCACCGGTAATCAGGACTGTAGTATTCGCCGGGTCTGTCACAGACCTCAGAATGGCCCGTTCACGATGGACGGTGTATCCCAAAACGCCGCCCAGACATCCTCGTCACGCACGTAGTAAACGGTATCGTCATGAATGAAAGCGCGATTGCGGTCGGAATAGAACGCTCTCGTTGAACCGTCTGTCCCTGGTTGAATCGCTCCGACACTATTGAGCGACGCGGTTTGTGGTGCGTTCTTGCCACGAATCTCGAAGAGATACAGCCCCGACTCGTATTGCCCGTAGAGGCCGTCCAGGCTGTAGAGATTCGCGGGAATGGCGAATCGATCGAGGCCGTTAATGTCCGCCTGGTAGGTGAACGCGTGACGATCATGGAGCGCCTCGCTCCACGAGCCGCGGCCACCCAGCGTGGCGCTGCCGCGCGACAGCGGTTGTGCAATATCGGACACGTCGAACAGCTCCAGCTTCACGCCGCCGTCGCCGCCCCTGCCGAGACCGAGCAGCAGGTCGTCGTTGACCGGGTGCAGGAAATCCGAAAAGCCGGTGATCTCGAGCTCGCCGGCGATGTAGGGATCCGCAGCATCGGTCAGGTCGAGCACGTACAGCGGATCGATCCGCATGAAGGTCACGGCGTATGCCCGGTCTGCAAGAAAGCGCACGCCGTACAACGCTTCATTCGCCTTGCCGATTTCCGCGGGTCGCGTGGTATTGGGCAACGTCGACACGATAGCGAGATCGAGTCGCGTCGCGGTATTCGCCTCGCGCAATATGTAGAGGACATGATCGACGAAGTCGTCGGTGTTCCAGTCATACTGCGATGCGAGCACCCGCAGGTCGCCCTCGTGTTCGCTCATGCGAAAGTCAGCCTGGCCGCCGCGCCAGACGGTGCCATCGATATCGGCCGAGCCGCGGTAACGCACGTCGGTGCCCGCCAGGGCAAACTTGTGAATGCGGGTAACATCGAGAGAGAACGCGGCATCCGGACGAAACTCCGTCAGGTACAACGCGTTCTCCGACACGTAGACGCCGTAGGCATCCTCGTTGTAACAGGTGGTCGAGAACGCTGCTGGATTGTTGATCGGCACGGCGGTGATGCTG
>JBATID010000268.1:0-7811 GCA_049667545.1 Woeseiaceae bacterium | reverse complement strand
GTTACGGGGCGATGGGGGAGACCTCGCGCCCGGGTGTGTTTGTAGCCGGCGCCGCGACAGGGCCAGAGACAATTGACGACTCGATAGCGCAGGGACACGGTACGGCAATGGCCGTACTTTCCAGCCTTAAAGAATTCAGCAAGTCAGCCTGAGGCAGGTTGCAGATGGCATCGACGTCCGCATTTCTGCCGAATGAGTATGAGCGTCCCGTGCTCGACCTCTCAGGGGATGCGCTGCGTGCGGGACTGCAAATCATGATCCGCGGCAGTGAGGACCACGGAGGAATCGAGCGTTACATCGATGCCGTTAAGCTCAAGAGCACAATGTTCCGGCAGGCGCTCGTGGAGAACGACGTCGCCGCACTCGATCTGGAGACGTTCAAAGGGCTGTGCACGTTCATGGCAACCGTGCGACGCAGAATCGGCCCCTGGCTGAACGAGGAGAAGTTTGCCGAAATGCGCTCGGGTATCGTTGAACTGTTCGCAGATGACGCGCACATCGATGTGCGCATTGCCCGGTTTTGCGAACGCTTCCCGACTGACAAGAAACACCGCTGGGTCAGGGATCTGGCCGTCGAATTGCTGCACAACGCGGACCCGGAGCGTGTGCCGATGATGAATCGCTGGATCTGGGACCTCAAAGCCAATACCGGCGTGATCCGCGAGATCTGGCACGGCGAAGACGTGGATCACATGACGCTCAAAGTGCCCGATAACTATGCTACCTACGTCATGCTGCGCGAGGAGCTGAGCCAGTTTCTGAGCGACAACGGGTTTTTTCGTGACGTGCTGTTCTATGTCGATGTGTTGTGCGCACAAGTCTATGCGCAATATATTTGCGAGCAGGGCGGCAGCTACCTGCGAGTCGATTTTTCCGCACCCGAGGATCCGATGCAGCACACGCGCCGACTGCTGGGCCTCGATGGCGTGCAGCCGGGCAACGGCCGGACTCGCCTGAAATCCATTGACGGTGTCGCGTTCGTGATCGGCGACCAGCCGACGCTGAATTAGGAAACAGCCATGCCAATTCATGAAAAATCGTTGATTCGCGAGGAAGACCTCGAGACACACGAGAACATGGTCATCGATGGGGTGGACGTCTCCGGTCACTGGAGCACGTTCATCAAAACGCGCGTCGTTAGCGACTACAACGAGACGTTGCAGGATGAGATCGCCGCTCTGCCGGGCGGAGAGAAAATTCACCGCTGCTGGCAGTGCGGTTCATGCACCAATGCCTGTACGGTCAACGAGGTTAATCCCGACTTCAATCCGCGCTATTGGATCTACCTGATTCGCATGGGCATGGAGTCGGAGCTGCTGCGCGACAAGGACATAATCTGGCAGTGCGTATCGTGTAATAAATGCACTTACGCGTGCCCGCGTGACGTTTTTCCCGAGGGCGTGATGAAAGCAACCGCGCACTGGCTGGAGCGCAAAGGCCACACGCCAAAATCGCCATCGACACATTTCGACGAAGTGTTCACGGAACAGATCGTCAAGACGGGCAAAATCGAAGAGAGTCGCACAATGCGGCGCTTTTTCGCGCGTACCAGGCAAGCGTTGCTGCAGGACTGGATGGTGGAAATGGTCAAGCGCATGTTGCGCGGCCTGCCAGTGACCATGTTGACGCGCATGGGTCTCGCAACGCTGGTTGCGCCACGCACCCGTAACTGGTCCGCGGCTTCGGCAGCTATCCAGGAATACATCGACGAACAGCATGAGAAACAGACGCAGGCGCTAAGTCTTGACGAGCTCGTTGAAACCGCAAAAAGTGATGCTGCAGCCTGACAAGGACTACCGACTGATGACGAAAAAAGAAAAATACCAGAAGGTTGCTTACTACCCGGGCTGCGCTCTCGAGGGCAGCGGCCATTCCTACAACCGTTCTACGAAAGCGGTTGGTAAAGCGCTGGGGCTGGATCTGGTCGAGGTCAAGAACTGGAATTGCTGTGGCGCGATGGAAGTCAAAAACATCGACCCGAAAATTCAGACCTACCTCTCGTCGCGCGTGATGTCGGTAGCGGCCAACGAGATGAACATGGACGTCGTGATGGCGCCGTGCAATGGCTGTTATCACAATCTGAAGAAAGCGGAATACGACCTCAAAAACGATAGCGAATCGGCGGAAGTCGTCGATCGCCTGTCGAAGAAGGCCGGCCACAAGACTTATGAATCCGGGCAGGTCGAGACCATCCATGCACTCGACTGGATAAGAGAAACGATCGGCGAAGCGGGATTGAAGTCGCGCGTGAAGAACTCGTTAAGTGGCCTCAAGATCGCCAACTATTACGGTTGCATGTACACGCGCCCGCGACACATTTTTCCCGAGAAAGACCAGGGACCCGGCAGTGAGTCGACGTCCAAACCGCATTTCATGGACGACCTGCTGGCGGCTGCCGGCGCCGAGAATGTCGACTTCCCGTTGAAGACGGCTTGCTGCGGCGGTGCGCATACCTTGTCGGACAGCGACCTGTCGACCAAGCTGGTTCTGAATATCTTAAAGACCGCCAAACTGGCGGGCGCCGATGTGATCGCCACCGAATGCCCGACCTGCCACTCCGGACTCGAGATGCACCAGATCCGCGCCGAGAAGACACTCGGCGAAACCGTTGACATCAAGATTCTGTATTTCACGCAGCTGCTTGGTATGGCGCTGGGGCTCAAAGCGAAGAAGGTCGGTGTCCACGAGAACATCTCGGATTCGATCAGGTTCCTCAAGGAAAAAGGCCTCGGATGAGGTCGCTCGCCGAGCTCGAAGCTGTGTTCGAGTTGCCGCCGGCAACGGCCGATGCTGATGCAGCGGCGGCCAGGCTGTTGCAGGCGAGCGAGGAGGTTCTCGAGCACTGGATAGCCGCCCGGGGGGAGGTGCCAACCACGGACAAGCGCGAGGGTTTTCGCCTGCTCGCATTGCACCGGCAGGGCGCGAAGGGCGATCCGAGCTTCAATGCCTGCCGCGAGACCTGCCGGGAAATCGTCTACCACTACAACCTGGTGACAATGCGAGACGAACCTGCGGATATTACGGATCGCTTATATATGCTGGCGATGATATCCAAGCACCTGTATTTATTCGTCAGTGGCAAGATGCAGGTCGCCGAGCTCGGCGATTTCTGCTGTTCTGCCAAACCGATACGTTCAGCTGACGCTGCATCTTAATCACGAGAGGAAGCCTATCTATGCCATCTGTACGCGGATGTAACCTGCCCGACGACCTGCTCTACGATGTTGACAACCATATCTGGTTTACGGAAGTGGGTGACGGCACCGTCAAAATCGGCATGACGGCGGTGGCCACTGCCATGGCTGGCAAGCTGGTTGCTTTTACGCCAAAACGGGTTGGCCGATCGGTCAGGGCCGGCAAGTCCTGCGGCACGCTTGAGTCCGGCAAATGGGTGGGTCCTGCAAAGTCATTGGCCGGCGGTGAGGTGGTGGGCGTTAATGAAGAGATGGTTAACGAGCCGAGCATCGCCAACGACGACCCGTACGAAAAAGGCTGGTTGCTGATTCTCAAGCCGGAGGACTGGGACTCGGTCAAGGGATCCCTGGTCATCGGCAGCGATGTAACCGCGGCCTATGAAGCAAAGATGGACTCCGAGGGATTTGGGGGCTGCGAATAATGAGCGCCTCGCGGGCAACTGACACGCCGGCCAACATTGAGGCGATGAACGAGCTCCACGATATGGCGGCTCACGCCGTTGAGCTGCTTAAAGCCATGGCCAACGAGTGGCGGCTGATGATCCTGTGCCAGTTATCCGAAGGCGAGAAAACCGTTAGCGAGCTCCAGGAGATTCTCGGCTTGAGCCAGTCAGCGTTGTCACAGCATCTCGCGGTGCTGCGCCGTGAGAAAATTGTGCGTGCCAGAAAAGACGCGCAATCCGTTTTTTATTCCTTGTCGGGTAACGACGCCAGCAAGGTTATGCAATCTTTACACGATGTATTCTGCAAAGCGCAGGGAGAAAAAAGATGAACGTCACGACACGACGAGCGACAGCGTCACTATTGGCTATTGGCCTGTTTGCCATCAGCAGCGCCGCGTTAGCGACTAACGGTTACTTCACGCATGGCGTCGGTACCCAGTCCAAAGGCATGGCCGGAACAGGCGTCGGTTCCAATGCCGATATGGGCGCGATTATGACAGCGTCCAACCCGGCGCTCGGCGTATTCGTCGATGACAACTGGGAGGCGGGACTTTCATTTTTCAGCCCGCGACGCAGCTACGAGGCATTCGAGAGCCAGTTGAACGGACAATTTATTCCCCTGCCGGGCTGTGATCCTTTCGCACCGGACCCGGCGCTTTGCCTGCCGTCGCACACGATCGCCGAAGGCAAGATCGACAGCGGCAGTGAGTGGTTTCCAATCCCTTATGTCGCCAAGAACTGGAGCCTGGCCAGCGGCGCCAACATCACGGCAGCGTTCTACGGCCGCGGCGGCATGAATACCGACTGGGACGACCCGAGCGCGTCGGCGACGTCGTATTTCTGTGGCGCGACCGAGTTGGGCGGGCCGGCAACCGGTCCGGGTCCGTATTGCGCCGGCAAAGCGGGTGTCGACCTGTCGCAGGCGTTTCTCAATATCAATTACTCCGCAATGAGCGGCGATAATTTCGCGTGGGGCGTCGGTCCGGTATTTGCCTTGCAGTCTTTTGAGGCCAAAGGTGTTTCGACGTTTGCGCCGGTGACGAATTCGTTTATCGCGTCCGGAGCCACAACCTTCCCGACCGCACTGAGCGACAACGGCCACGACATGGCTTTCGGTTTCGGTTTCACCGGCGGGGTCTGGTTTGCAATGAGCGAAAAATTGAGCGCCGGCCTCTCGTACCAGTCGAAGATCGCGATGGGCGAGTTCGATGACTACGCGGACTTGTTCGCTGAAGACGGCGACTTCGATATTCCGTCCAGTATCAAGGCTGGCATCTCTTACGTTGCCAACGACGTGCTGCGCGTCAACTTCGACATCGAGCATACGGCCTTTAGCGAAGTCGATGCTGTTGGTAACCCGATGGCGAACCTGTTCAGCTGCCCGGCCGTGCCTGAGATTGCACGCGTATCGACCGATATCGAGAGTTGCCTCGGTGGCAGCAGCGGCGCGGGTTTCGGCTGGGACGACATGACGACCTACAAGCTCGGATTTGAATTGCAGCGTGATGAAGGCATGATATTGCGCTTTGGCTACAGCTATGGTGAGCAGCCTGTACAGGCTGCCGACGTGCTGTTCAATATCCTGGCGCCGGGCGTAATGGAGCAACACATCACGTTTGGCTTGACGACAAAAGCCGCCAGCGGTGGCGAGTGGAACTTCTCATTCATGTATGCGCCTGAAAAATCGGTGAAGGGCTTTAGCGCATTTGATCCGACTCAGCAGATTGAAGTCACCATGAACCAACTGGAGTTCGAGGTTTCTTACCGCTTCTAGGAGCAACACATGAAGGTCAGACTATGGATGGCCGTAGTTTCGTTTGCGGCGCTGATTTCAGCGCCGCTTTCGTTTGCGGCTGATGATGAGATCGGAATTTTTGAGTTGCTGCTGGAATCGTCCCAGTCGTTCACCGAGACGACGGCCGCACTCGATACTGCGCTCGCCGATTCCGCTGTCCAACTGCACGGCTCGCATGACGTGCGAGTGCCCGGCGACCTGCACCAGGCCAGGGTCTACGTACTGACCTCGCCGGCCTACGCGGCGGCGGCGGCGAACGAACCTGCGCGGACCATTTCCGCGCAGATCCTGAGGATCGCGGTCTACACGCTGGGCGACGAACAAAAGACGTTCATCAACATGGCGAATCCCGTGGCCCATGCCATGATTTTTTATGAAGATTCGTCGAACTACGACCAGCTCGTTGTCGCAGCACGCGATGCAGCTGCGGACATTCGCGCATTGGTCGGCGCGTTGCCCGGCACGGCGTTGAGTCAACAGCAGGAGCCGCGGCGGTCGGAGAACCACTATCGCAAGTTCAAGGGCGATGGCCCTGCTCGCATGATGACGAAATTTCGAACCTGGGAAAAAAGCCAGCTACTGATTCAGACAGCGCCGGCTGAGCAATTTGATGCGATGGTCGACTCAGTCGCGGTGTCGTTGGCCGCCAGTGACGTCGGCGACGCCGACAATCCGTCGGGCTGGGAGACGATCGCCCGGGTTGCGTTGCGTGACGACGCTGTTTACATCGGAGTCACCAATCCGTACATCGAAGACAAGATGGTCCGGATCAACTCCCGTTTTCGCGGGGACGCAAAAAGCGACGGCGCGCCGTATCCTGGCGTGGACCACGTCGCCGCGTTGCCGACCGACGTGCTGGTCGTGAAGGAGGGTGACGAGACCCTGGTGCTGCATTACGGGCAAATGTGGCGCATGCAGCTGTATTTCTGGGATTCGGGCTACCGCGCATTTACCGCGAATGTCGGCGTGCCGAGCGCGATAGCCAATTCGATTGAGGACGCGGTCGGTAAGCAGTAGGGCCAGGCTTATTTCAGGAGTTCGTGATCGGCCGGCAATTTGTGAGTCATCCACATGGCCAGCCGGTGGCGCATTTTTGGCAGATTCAGCTGGTCCGGCGGCAGTGGGGTGATGTGTTTGTCGTGCACGAGCAGGCGATAAACATACTCGGTCTTTAGATCGTGCGAGTCGGTCGGCTCGAACTCCACTAAGCCACGCTTGACCGCATCGTCGATGACCAGGCGCAGCGCTTCTGCGAGCAGCGCCTTCTCGTTCTTCAGTTTTTTTGCCATGCAAACACCGTGTATTTCAAGAATCAGGCATAATTGCCCGATGAGTAAAACTGTACTTGATCCGGCCTACCTGCGACAGCAAATTGTTGGTGTCGATTCCACGTTCGAGACGCCGTTCGGCGAGCGGCTGATGGTTTACTGCGATTACACGGCCTCGGGCCGTTGCCTGCGCTTTGTCGAGTCGTACCTGCAGAGTTTGCAGCGCGTCTACGCGAATACGCACACAGAGGATGATATTACCGGCCGCAGCATGAGTCAGCTTCTGCACGAGGCGGAAGCTGCCATCAAGCAGTCCGTTAGGGCCGGGCCAAAGGGTCGCATCGTCGCGTGCGGCACTGGCGCGACCGGCGCGATCGACAAGCTGCAGCAGATTGTCGGCGTGGCACTGCCGCCGGCAACGCGCAAGAACCTGGGCAAGGTTCTCGAGCGCCTCGATGGGGACCTCGACAGCGAGTCCTTTCGGGCTGCACTCGATCGTTACCAGCCCGTGGTTTTTATCGGTCCTTACGAGCACCACTCAAATGAACTGTCGTGGCGGCAGTCCCTGGTGACGACCGTCGAAGTTCGCCTGGATGCTGTCGGTAACATCGATATCGGCCACCTCGAGGAACTGCTGCAGGACCCGCGCTACCAGAACCGGCAACGCATCGGCTCGTTCTCGGCTGCCTCCAACGTGACCGGCATGCGTTCTGATGTGCGGAAAATCGCCAGCCTGCTGCACCAGTACGATGCGATTGCCTGCTTTGATTTCGCCGCCTGCGCACCTTACGTCGAGATCGATATGAATCCGACGCCGCAGTCGCCCGACGAAGACCCCAGTATCGACGCGGTGTTTATTTCACCGCACAAATTTCTGGGTGGCCCGGGCTCGAGCGGCATCCTGGTATTCAACGAACGTATCTACGATCGTGACTTGCCGCCCAGCGTGAGCGCCGGTGGCACGGTTGACTATGTCGGCATGCAGGGTCAGGACTTCATCCGCCACATTGAAGAGCGCGAGAAAGCGGGCACACCAGGCGTTCTGCAAACGCTGAAAGCTGGTTTGGTCTTCCAGATAAAGGACGAGGTTGGCGTTGACGTCATCTACGCG
>JBATID010000267.1:0-1927 GCA_049667545.1 Woeseiaceae bacterium | reverse complement strand
GCCCTATGGCAACATCGTCGCGCTGAACAATCACGGCGCCGTTCTGCATTACACCGATCGCGATCACGAGCCACCTGCGAGTTTCCATTCGTTTCTGATCGATGCCGGTGCGCAGGTGCATGGCTATGCGGCGGATATCACGCGAACTTATTCGTACAACGATCAGCGCTTCCAGAATCTGATCGATCGCATGGATAGCCTGCAGCAGGCGGTTGTTGATCGGGTCGAGGTCGGGGTCGATTATCGTGAGTTGCACATCGACACGCACAGGATGCTTGCTGAGGTCCTGGTCGATGCGGAGCTCGCGAACGGCAGCCCGGATACCCTGCTTGCGAATGGCGTGACAACAGCGTTTTTCCCGCACGGACTTGGACACCTGCTGGGTATCCAGGTGCACGACGTGGGCGGCTTCATGGCCAACGAGTCCGACGGCACGATCGAGCCTCCCGAGGGACACCCGTTTCTGCGCCTGACCCGTGTTCTCGAGCAGGACATGGTGCTCACCATTGAACCGGGGCTCTACGTCATAGATATGCTGCTCGAACAGCTGCGCGATACGCCGGCGGAGAGATATGTCAACTGGAACACGGTCGACTGGCTACGACCTTTTGGCGGCATTCGCATCGAGGATGATGTGCGTGTGCTGGTCAAAGGTCGCGAGAACCTGACTCGCGACGCGTTTGACGCTGCCTCATAGGCGCTTATAAGAACGCAGCATCTCTACTGTTCTTTGTCGGTCGCTGCCCGCGACTTGGCTTTCAACTGCTTCTTGACCCGCTGGCCCTTGCGCTCCAGGCTCGGCCGTAACGCACGGCCGAGCCATGGCATCAGGCCGATTACGGTCGTCAATACACCAGTGATTTTCGGCAGCGCCTGATCCTGAATCGTGTTGCCACAGAGATCGAGCACTGCTTGCGCCACGTCGGTCGCGCTGGTCATGGGCTGAGAAAACGTGATGTCGGATACCTTGTCCATGTCATCCATGATGAAACCGGTGCTGACCGGTCCCGGCGAGACCAGCGCAACCTTGATGCCCGAACCGCGCAACTCCTCGGCCAGCCCGAGAGTAAACAGGCGCAGGCCAGCCTTGGTCGCGGAATAGCTTGAAGCCCCCGGATAAATAACGCGCCCTGCGAGTGAGCCAACATTGATGATTGCGCCCTCACCTGCCTCGCGCAGGTACGGCAAGGCAATGCGGCTCAACATCATCGGGGCGCGCAGATTGACGTCAACCATGCGCGCAAGTTCGTCAACAGTAACCGCCTCAACCAGCCCGCGGGCATGATGGCCGGCGTTGTTGACCAATATGTCCACGCTGCCGAATTCAAAGTGGGCCTTTTTGAAGACGTCAACGCAGGCATCAGCATCGGCCACGTCCATCGGGAAGATTTCAACGCGGGTCTTATCACGCAGGTCGTCAGCAATTGCCTCGAGTTTCTTTTTGCCCCGTGCCACGAGCACCAGGTTGGCACCAGCCTCTGCAAACAGGCGTGCTGCTGCGGCACCGATGCCATCCGAGCCGCCCGTGATAATTACGGTCTTGTTATTAAGAATCATCCGGGCATTTTAGGCGATACGTTCAGAAACCGATATAGCCTCGGAGCCTCTTCCAGAGACTGGTTTCAAAGCCGTAAACTTCCAGCTCGTGCGGTTCCGCAGTGATTACCGGAAATTCGGTGTCCGGCTCCTCGATCGCTTCATTAGCGATGCAGTCGTCCGGAGTCAATTCGAGCCGCCCGCCGCGCGCCTGCCAGGCCGTAGTCAGGCCATCAACGGCCAGGTTGGCGTTCGGCAACACGCCATCATCGACAATGTCGTCAAAAAAAACGGCGTCAGGGTCGAATGCACTTTTCGAGAGAATCATGCAACTATCATATGCCTTATTATCGCCCATCGTATCCACATCCCTGTGAGTCTCATGGCCTTA
>JBATID010000266.1:0-9805 GCA_049667545.1 Woeseiaceae bacterium | reverse complement strand
GGCGTTTGCCAAGGCATGGTTCAAGCTGACGCATCGTGACCTCGGACCGCGTTCCCGCTACGCGGGCAGCGAGATTCCTGAAGAGACGTTTATCTGGCAGGACCCCGTGCCGCCCGTCAATCACGCGTTGATCAGTGCCAAGGATGCGGCCAAGCTGAAAAGCGAAATCCTGAAATCCGGATTGACCGTGCCCGAGCTGGTCAGAACCGCCTGGGCGTCGGCCTCCACCTATCGCGGTTCCGACATGCGCGGTGGCGCTAACGGTGCACGTATCAGCCTTGCTCCACAGAAGGACTGGGAGGCCAACGATCCCGCAGAGCTGGCCAAGGTACTGGGAACTTTGACCAAGGTTCAGCAGGACTTTAACCGATCGCTGTCAGGCGGTAAGAAAGTCTCGCTGGCCGATGTGATTGTTCTCGGCGGCGCCGCGGCGATCGAAAAGGCGGCGAAAGAAGCCGGGCACACTATTGCAGTTCCGTTCACGCCAGGGCGCACCGATGCATCGCAGGAGATGACCGACGTGCAATCGTTTGCCGTGCTGGAACCGACCGCAGACGCCTTCCGCAATTACTACAACGACGCCAGTTACGCCTCACCGGCAAGGATGATGGTAGAAAAAGCGGACCTGCTCACGCTGACCATCCCGGAGATGACCGCGTTGGTCGGTGGCTTGCGTGCTCTTAATGCCAATTCCGGACAGACCTCACACGGTGTGCTTACGGCTAAACCAGGTGCTTTGACGAATGACTTCTTTGTGAACTTGCTCGACATGTCCACAAAATGGTCGAAGTCTGCTGCGGCCGAAGGCACGTACGAGGGGAGAGACCGCGCAACGGACGAATTGAAGTGGACTGCTACTCCTGTGGACCTTGTTTTCGGCTCAAACTCCGAACTGCGCGCAGTCGCAGAAGCTTATGCATCGACTGATGGCGAGCAGCAGTTTGTAAATGACTTTGTCGCCGCGTGGGTGAAGGTGATGTCTCTCGATCGGTTCGATCTGACCTGACAAAGTAGCCTGGACGACAGATAGTTGAGGCGCCCCCGATTACGGGGGCGCTTTTTTTTAAAGCCCGACGGACCTGTCACGCCAGGCGCGGCAGGTCCGGCTTGCCTTCAGGATGATTCAGCAGCGCCTTGCAAATACCGATCCAGGCAGGACTCAACATCAGGCTGATTGCGATAACGGCGACAATCGTGCGGTAGTCGCCGTCCGATAGCATGCTCGCGGTGTGCGCCAGCGCGGCCAATATGAAGCTGAACTCACCGATTTGTGACAGCAGAGCACCAGCGTAAGCTGCGCGCCGCCACGACGAACCCAGCAACCTCAGGATAGCAGCGTTGAGCAGCGTGTTGACAATGACGATTATGCCGACCAGCAGGAGCAGCGTCAGCAGGTTGCTGCGGACGTAGTCAACATCGATCAACATGCCAACCGAGACGAAAAAAGCAGCGACGAACACCACACGAAAGGGTTCGAGACTGTCCTGAACCCAGTCTGTTTCGCGTGCCGAACTTACGACGAGACCGGCCACGAATGCGCCGAGGGCTGTCGAAAGACCCAGTTCACCGGAAATGAGCGCCAGGCCGAAGCACAGTAAAAGCGCTGCGAATACCTGCAGTTCATGATCCGCCCGCAGTTTATTGGCGAACGGCAAGCGCACGTGCTCGCGGGTAAAAACCCAGGCAGCGATACCGATCAAAACCACGGCACCGATAAGCTGCCCGACCAGTTCGCCGGTCTGCAAGGACTCACCACCCATCACATTGATGGTGATGATCATCGGCACGAGCGCCATGTCCTGAGCGAGCAGAACGACAAGCACGTTTTGACCTGTCTGTGTGCCAAGCTCGTCCCAGTCTTTAAGGAGCTTGAGAACGACAGCCGTGCTGCTCAGGCTGATAACGAAACCGAACAGAACGATCTGCGGTACGGTCCAGCCGAGATAAACACCGATTACCCAAACAGCAGCAACGGTTGCGGCGACCTGCAGAATGACGCCAAAAATTGCCAGCCGCCACCGGCGCAGCAGGCTGCCGGGCGAAGCCTCCATGCCGACAAAGAAAAGCAACACGATCAGGCCGACACCGCCCAGTCGGCCAATCATTTCAGGGTCCTGGAGCAAGCCGAGACCATGCGGACCGATTACAAGGCCCGCGACCAGGTAACCGATAATTTGTGGTTGCCGAATCGAGCGCATCGCCAGACCGATAAACAGTATCGACAGTATGGCGCCAACGATGACAGGCAGTGCGGGGTCAATGTGCATACAGACTAGTATATAGAGTAGCTCGGTTTATCCGAATCCTGTTAGAGTTATCGGCATGAAATTCGGGTCCAAAACATATTCTGCCGGTGGTTTTTACGACGAGCTGATCGACGCAAACGGAAACGCGCGGCGACACGCCAGCGCCCTGGTGGACTATTTCAGTGCAATGCAGCCTGACGAACTCCTCAAGCGTCAGCGCGCGGTCGACAGCACGATCGTCGATATGGGCGTCAGTTTCACGATTTACTCCGAGGGCGACAATATTGATCGGGCCTGGCCGCTCGACATTATTCCACGGGCGATGCCCAGCTCTGAGTGGGACCGGGTAGAAAAGGGTCTCAAGCAACGCGTCATCGCGTTGAACCTCTTTATTGATGACCTCTACAACGACCGCCGCGTCCTGAAGGACAAGGTTGTCCCGGCTGAGCTGATCGACAGCTCAAAGAACTACCTGGCGGCGTGCCGCGGCGCGAAACCCCGGCACGGCGTGTGGGCACACATCTGCGGCTCCGACCTCGTGCGCGACGGTGATGGCGCAATTTATGTGCTGGAAGACAATCTGCGCGTGCCGTCGGGCGTCTCCTATATGCTTGAGAACCGCAACGTCATCAAGCGTGTATTCCCGTCGGTCTTCCGTAACCATCGGGTCCGGCCGGTCAGCGAATATCCCTCGGCGCTGAATTCGATGCTGCGCTCGATCGCGCCGCGGAACATTGGCGGCAAACCCGAAATTGTCGTGTTGACGCCCGGCATCTACAACTCGGCGTATTTCGAGCATAGCTACCTTGCCCGGACGATGGGCGTGGAGCTTGTTGAGGGCAGTGACCTGCTTGTTGACAATGACGACTGCGTCTACATGCGGACTATCGACGGACTAAAGCAGGTCGACACGATTTATCGCAGGATCGATGACACCTTTATTGATCCGCAGGCGTTCAGGCCCGATTCCATGCTCGGCGTACCAGGAATCATGCGTGCCTGGCGCGCCGGCAACGTGGCGCTCGCGAATGCGCCGGGTGCCGGTGTCGCTGATGACAAGGTGATCTACTCGTATGTCCCCGACATCATTCGCTACTACACGGGCGAGGATCCGATCATCCCGAACGTGCCGACGTGGCGATGTTCCGACAGCAAACACCTGGAGCACGTGTTGAAGAACATTGCCGATCTCGTGGTCAAGCCGGCGAACGAGTCCGGCGGTTACGGCATGCTCGTTGGGCCGCACGCGACAAAGGCCGAGCACGAAAAGTTTCGCGGGCTGCTGAAAGCGGATCCGCGCAACTACATTGCGCAGCCGACACTGTCTTTGTCGACGGCGCCAACACTTTGCGACGACACGCTGGAGCCGCGACATCTGGACCTGCGCCCTTTCATTCTGCAGGGTGACAATATTTCGGTTACGGCCGGCGGCCTCACACGAGTCGCAATGGTGAAAGGCTCGCTGGTCGTAAACTCCTCACAGGGTGGCGGTAGCAAGGACACCTGGATTGTGGAGGACGACGACTGATGCTGTCGCGCTCAGCCGAAAGAGTGTATTGGGCGGGCCGCTATCTCGAGCGCGCTGAAAATTCGGCGCGCATCGTGCAGCAGTATTCACAGCTATTGCTGGACCTGCCGTCAGAGGTGGGCGTCGGCTGGCACGAGCTTGTGGAGATTTTTGGCGCCGCAGACACGTTTGATGCGACGGACGCCAACAACAGTGAACGTGCAATTCTCGATTTCCTGCTCGCCGATACCGTTGGCAGCAGCTCGCTGTTGTATTCGATCAGGATGGCACGCGACAATATTCGCAATTCCCGCGACCTGCTGCCTCAGGAGAGCTGGGAAAATGTCAACGAGCTGTACCAGTATGCGCGCCATCGCCTTGCGCTCGCTACCGATGGAGAGAATCGATTCGACCTGCTGTCCGACTGCATTGGACGCTGCCAGCAAATCAACGGCATATTGAGCGGCACGATGAGTCACCACAGCCCTTTTCACTTTCTGCGGCTGGGCCAGAACATTGAGCGCGCTGACATGACCAGCCGCATCATGGATGTCGCGGCGGCGTATCTGCAGCAAAACGAACGCCTGGTTCTGCGCTATGGTTCGACCCTCTGGACCAATGTGCTGAAGTCAGTCAGTGGCTTTCAGATGTATCGGCAGTATTGTCAGCCCGCGGTCGAAGGGCTGGCTGTGGTCGACTTCCTTCTTAACGATACCCAGTTCCCGCGCGCCGTGCGCGCCTGTATGGAAACGGCGAAACAGACGGCGGCCGTATTGCCGCGCAGCGAGCACCTGGTGCACACACTGGATCGCGTCGAGAATGCGCTGCCGTCACCGTTGCCTGATGACCTGGACGGCGCGGCAGTAAGCGAACACATGGATGTTCTACAGAAACAGCTGGCTGCAGCCCACGTCGCGGTTGTCGAGACCTGGTTTCTGCCCGCCACATGATGAATCGGGAAAAACTATGAAGCGCATGCAATGCCGCTGCGGTCAGCCGGTCTATTTCAATAACCTGAGCTGTGTGAACTGCAAGCGACAGCTTGCTTTTGACAGTGAGGCACTCGACATGCAGGCCGAAGAAGTTGTGGGGGCCGGCCTCATGTTCTGTAGCAACCGGGAGGGCGCCGTACGCTGCAACTGGCTGGCCAAACCCGGCAATGCTCGTGGCCACTGCCTGTCATGCGCGATGAGCAAGATTATCCCGACGCTTAGCAAGCCCGAAAATCACGAGCGCTGGCGCAAGCTCGAAGCCGCCAAGCGGCGACTGATCTATGATCTTTTGAGGATTGGCCTGGTTGTCGATGATTCCAGGCTGACCTTTGAATTCAAAGAGGACCGACGGACAAATCCTGACGTTAGCGATCAGCACGTCACGACCGGACACGCGGCCGGTGTTATTACGGTTAACGCGGCCGAGGCCGACGAAGTTTTTCGTGAACAAATGCGGCAGACGATGAACGAGCCGTGGCGCACCCTGGTTGGCCACCTGCGGCACGAGTCCGGCCATTATTATTTCGAGGAAGTCGTCGACGACAACAATCGCGACGAGGCGCGCGCGCTGTTCGGTGACGAGACGGCAAATTATGAAGCAGCGCTTTCTAATTATTATCAATATGGTCCCGCAGCCGACTGGAACCAATGCTACATATCGGCCTATGCGAGCGCGCACCCGGCCGAGGATTGGGCGGAGTGCTGGGCGCACTACCTGCACATACATTCGGTGCTCGAGGTTGCCGCCGCAGCGGGGATTTTGAACACCGATCGTGACGGCAACTGGTATGACAAGTTTATTGAGTTGGTGCTGACCCTGAATGAAATCATGCGTGCACTGGGATTGCCAGACGCCTATCCGTTCGTGCTGACCGATCCGGTGGCGAAGAAGATCGAATTTGTGCATCGCGCGATCGCGCGCTGCTCGGACTAGGAGTCAACCAGGCGAACGCTGGCTTCCGGCAGCGATAGCGGCGGTAGTTCGTCGAATGCGCGGCGCAGGTTAACGGCCCAGTTTTCACGAATCGTTCTGAGATACGGATGGTCCTCGCCGTAGACAATGTGCACGGGTGGCGCAGAAGACGAGGCGCGATAGAGCGTAAGTTCGATTGGCGGGCCGACGCTCGCGTTACTGCGCATGGTCGAATCCATCGACACCAGGCCGCACAAAGCAACGGTTTCCAGGCCCGATCGCATTTGCACGATGCGATCGAGAATCGGCCGGCCGTATTTTTGCTCGCCAATCTGCAGGAACGGCACCAGGGTCGTCGATGCAATGTGATTGCCCTGCGCATAAATCAGGAACAGCGCGTGCGCGCTGTCGCCGATCTGCCCGCCGAAGATGAAATCGGCGCTGGGCACAAAACCGTCTTCCGTCTTGTCGTTGCCGTATTTCTCTACGATATGGCGGTTCACCGAACCGACATAGTCTGCGGCTTCGCGCATGCGCTCGACGCTTGCGAGACTGGTACCCGCTTGTTCTCGAATGTCCCGGCGCAGGCGGGCGACGACGGCCTGCGTCGTGGCGAGGTTGCCGGCGCTCAGCAGCGTGAAGAATCGGCCATCGAGATCATCGAAGGCGTGCATCTTGCTGTGGACGCCAAGCTGATCGATGCCGGCATTGGTCCTGGAATCGGAAACAAAAACGAGCCCGTCATCTACACAGGCAGCGAGGCAATAGGTCATGCGCGGAGCTTAACGTGGCGGGGGCACGATTGAAATGGCCAAAGTAAAAACTCCCGGTGCGCACGGCCATGTTGACGCTCGCGAGTCAGAGCACATAGACGAACACGTAGGCGGTCAGCAAGACGGCGATCCAGAGAGCGGTTGTTCCAATGGACCAGGTCCGCGCAAACACGCCGACCCCGGTTGCGCGCGTACCGAGATAAGACTCGGCCCGTGTGCGCAGTGCGGCAAGGCGTTCGGCACCCCACGCCGTTAAACCGGCGGCGATCCCGGCGGTTGGAGCGTAAAGCTTCGTGACAATACCGGGCAGCAGCCTCCGCCACAGCCAGTCCGTGTCGAGGCTGATGGTGAGGGTGCGCTTCATCAATGGCAGTAACAGGAAGAACGCGAGCCCGGAGAACAACAGGAGCTGGAGGTAGAACAGGACCTTGCCGGCCGTGTAGGGCACGTACTCGACCGGGTATGGGAGGTACGCGTACAGCAGGTTTGGGAATACGCCCAGCAAGATACACAGCACGCTTAACAGCACCATGGCTGCGGCCATATTCCACGGCGCGTCCTTGGGCCGGAGGCCGGAGTCCTTCTGGAAGAATACAAACCACGGGAACTTGATGCCGGCGTGCAGGAAAACACCGGCGGATGCCGCGGCCAGCATGAAGTAGACGAACACCAGGCCCCCATCTGCCGCGGCCTGCGAGATCATGGTCTTGGTCGTGAAGCCCGATGTCAGCGGGAAACCGGATATCGCGAGCGCGCCGATGATGCCGCAAACCGCGGTTAGCGGCATCGTGCGAAACAGGCCGCCGAGATCGGTGCACTTCGAAAAGCCGGTCCGGTAAATCACGGCGCCGGCACTCATGAACAGCAGCGCCTTATAAAGAATGTGTGCAAAAGCGTGCGCTGCCGCGCCGTTCAGTGCCATCTGTGTGCCAATGCCGATGGCACAGACCATGAAGCCGACCTGGTTGACGATCGAGTACGCAAGAATGCGGCGCGCGTCGTTTTCGAGCAGCGCGTAGATGATGCCGTACATCACCATGAACAAACCGATGCCAATCAAGACCGGCTCACCCGGGAACAGCAGTATCAGCGCGAGGACCGCCGTCTTGGTCGTGAAGGCGGAGAGGAACACCGAGCCGGTCGGGCTCGATTCCGGGTAGGAGTCCGATAGCCAGGCCGAAACTGGCGGTGCCGCCGCGTTGATCAGGATGCCGATCAGAATCATCCACGTGTCGAAGTTCGTGGCGAGCATCGGCTGCACGTCGATCGAGCCGGTGTGTATGACAACGCCTTCAATGCCGACTTTCAGGATAACGCCGCCGAGGAGATGCATGATGGCGTAACGTATGCCGGCCGCCCGGGCGCCCGGGGTGCCGCCGCACCAGACGACGACCGTCGAGAACAGCGCCATCAGTTCCCAGGAAAGGAACAACGTAATCAGGTCGCCGGCGAAACTGACGCCGATCGCGCCAGCTGCATAGATATACGCAGCGGACAATTCGTACCACTTCGCCTGGCGGAATGCATACAGGCCGCCGCCGAAGGCCATCAGCGCAAAGATGGTGCCGAACAGACGGCGCAGCGGGCTGCCCTCGATGGGCTCGATCGGGTAGTCCAGGAACGTCACGGTGGCAACGACGCCGTCAGGAATCTGCCATACGGCCCACAACGCGACGAGCGGCGTGCCAAGCACGAACAGGCTTCGCCAGTGACCGCGCGCGAGCCCGATGAGCAGCGCGCCGGCGACCATGACGAATGCTGGCGGCAGCACGTCAAACATCGTCGTCTCCGGCGGCGTAGTAATCCTCATCGCGCTTGAGGACAAAGCCGAGACCTTTGGCGACCAGCACCATGGCAAGGCAGGAGAGGAAGCCGAATGCCGCACCGAAGCCGAACCAGCCGTCTGCACCGAAGTAACCTTTGACGTAAATCAACAGTTGGGCGGCAACGGTCAACCCGAGCACTATTGAAAAGCCCCACCACAGCTTGCGAATGGTTGTCGGGCGTACGAGCCAGTGTAAATTTTCGTCGTTCATGAGATCGTCTGCACGAGCTGCCCTTCAAGCTTGAGGACAGGTCCGTTGAAGAAGAAAAATAGCAGCGTCAGCGCCGCTGTAATCATCAGCGCCAGCACGGCGGCAAAAGGCGCTTCACCATGTTCCTTCGCCGGTGGTACGTCTTCTTCAAGAAACCATGCCATGAAGATGATCGGCAGGAAATAGGCGGCGTTCAATGCGGTGCTCGCAATAATCGCGGCAATTGCGACGTAGTTGTCTGCTTCGAATGCGCCGGCGAGAATGTACCACTTCGAGACAAAGCCGCCGGTCGGCGGTACGCCGATCATACTCAATGCGCCGATCGTAAAAGCGGTCATCGTCCACGGCATCCGGCGGGCGATGCCGCGCAACTGGTGTAACTCGGTTTTCTTCGCGGCCGTGTAGATGGCGCCAGCGGCAAAGAACAACGTTATCTTGCCGAAAGCGTGCGCCACCATGTGCACTGCAGCGCCAACCTCTGCGAGTGGCTTGAGAATAGCTGTCGCCATGACAACGTAGGAAAGCTGCGCGACGGTCGAGTAGGCCAGCAGGCGCTTGAGATTTTGCTGTCGCAGCGCGACGAGACTGGCAGCGATAATCGTAAACGCAGCCGCGTAGACGAGCCAGCTACTGCTCGGCTCGGCGAACAAAAAGTCGACGCCGAAAATATAGATGATGACCTTGGTAACGGTAAAGACGCCGGCCTTGACGACCGCAACGGCATGCAGCAACGCGCTGACCGGGGTCGGTGCAACCATCGCCGCCGGCAACCAGCGGTGCACCGGCATGACGGCCGCCTTACCAATGCCAAATACGAACAGTCCGAGCAGCAGACCAATGGCTGGTCCCGCTACCTTGCCCTCCAGTATGCCGCCTGGTGTGAAGGTGCCCGTTCCGGCCACGGCGTAGGTCCAGATGATCGCGGGAAGCAACAGCGCTATCGAGGTCGTCAGAAGCACGCCGAGATAAATACGCGCCGAGCGCACCGTTGCCGCATCGCCCTTGTGTGCAACCAGCGGGTAGGTCGACAACGTCAGAATTTCGTAGAACAGAAAGAGCGTAAACAGGTTGTCGGCAAACGCGATGCCGATGGCGGCCGCGAGCGCAATCGCGAAGAAGATGTAGAAGCGCGTCTGGTTTGACTCATTGTTGCCGCGCATGTAGCCGATGGAGTAGATCGAGTTGACGATCCACAGGCTGGATGCGAGTGCTGCGAACAGCATGCCGAGCGGCTCGACCGTGAAGGCGAGATCGATTCCCGGCACGACTTCGGCCAAAGTCAGCGACGGGCGCCCGCCCTGCATCAGCTCGGGCACCAGGCTCCAGACAGTCCAGGCC
>JBATID010000265.1:0-1825 GCA_049667545.1 Woeseiaceae bacterium | reverse complement strand
ACTACCGGAGGTCTGCGGAATAGCCAAGAATACCACGTTCGAGGAGTTTGTCAGCCGCCGTTCCGACGCTGGTCATTCCCTTCAGTACCAGTTGCAGACCAAACGACGAATCGCGAGTTCCATCGCGCGTGGAGATGTGGCGCCTGGAAACCAGCCGCAGGCCCCAGCAACAGCTTTCATATTCGAGGCCGAAGAACTGTTCGAGAACTTCCTCGTCGCGAAATGAAAAGTTGTAACGACCGACAAAATTCCACTGCTTGTTGACCGGCCACGACCACGACAGGTCGCCCTGTTCCAAAGACTCGCGGCGAAACCGATAAGCAAGATTCAAGATCTTGTTGTTTGCGGGACGATACTGTAACCGCGCTTCCGACTTGGTGGTGCCACTCGTGCCCGTTCCCCACTGGTGACCAATGTCAAAGTTCACGTTCTCCCAGGCGAGAAATCGCAGCTTGGCGATATAATCCGAGCGCTCCAGGGTTGATGCGGAGTTACCCGGCAGGGTGACGTTGCGGGCACCGAAATAACGGGTTTGTCCGATGGTTGCCGTCATCAGCTCCCGACCGGAGGCGACGTTGAAGATTCGTGAAGTTATGCCGACACTCAGCTGGTCGGTGTCGCCGATACGATCGACGCCAAGAAAACGGTTCTTGCGATACAGTTGCACGAGGTTGATATCGGGCGTAATCGTGTCGAACACCGGCAGATCGCCCTGCTCGCGAAACGGAATGTTAACGTACAAGAGACGTGGTTCCAGCGTCTGCACGTGATGCGCCGTGTTCATCGTCCGTTCCAACACCATCCCGGTGTCGAGGCTCATGATGGGTACGGTGCGGGTTGGGTCGGCGTTGGCGCCGGGTAGGGTATCGCCCAGCTGGTAGCGCGTGTGATCGAGCGCGACCGCCGGTGTCACGAACCAGCCCGGCTGCCGGACCGGCAGCTCGACCGATGGCATCGCATTGACGCGCCAGCCGGTAACGCCGACCTCGCGATCGAAATTGACGACTTCGCCGTCGACATTAAGCTGCAGCAATCCCAGGGGCCATGAACCGCTGGCCAGCACCTGCGGCAAGCGCCGATAGGGCTGGTCGACGGGCAGGATCGCATCGTCGATCGTCTGGTATTCCTGCACCTGGCTCAGCACCGAGAAGTTGTCACCGTAATAGTCGAAGCGAATGCTGCGATTGAGGTGGGTAATACTCGAGACGCTCAGGCTGCCCCCGAGATCCTCGAAATACTGGCTATCTGACACCTTGTGATAGGTGATGTGGTTGCGCCAGCCGTTGCTGAAGTCAGTGCGGTGTTGAAAACGCAGCTGATGCCGGGCGGCGTTCAGGATGCTGTCGTCGGGAAGGTAGTCGGCTGTCAGAACGCCCGCATCGTTAGGCGTCAGGTAACGGAACTGCGTTTCCAGCTGAAGGCCACGGCTGGTCAATAGCCGCGGCGTAACGGTGGCATCGTAGTTCGGTGCAATATTAAAGTAGTAGGGCAGGCGAATTTCGTTGCCGCTGCGGCCGGCGCTGCCAATTTCCGGGGTCAGCAAGCCGGACTTGCGCGCGTCGCTGATCGGAAACGAGAGGTACGGCGCGTACAGAATGGGTACGCCCTTGAACTTAAGCTTGATGCCCTTGGCCGTGCCGATGCCCGCGCTGGTGTCGAGCTTGATCGACCGGCCGCGCAAGAGCCAGTCCTCAGAGTCTGGCGGGCACGTGGTGTATTCCACGCCGTCAAGTCGCAGCGTGCCGTCCTGGTTGATTTCCAGCAGTTCAGCTGCACCACGCGCATCACTGCTTCCCAGCGAGAACTGCGCACCCGCAAACCGAAT
>JBATID010000264.1:0-2832 GCA_049667545.1 Woeseiaceae bacterium | reverse complement strand
GAGCCCGGGCACACTTCCCAGGCACCGATATTCATTGTTGGTCAGCCGCGCACCGGCACCACGCTGATCGAGCGGGTTGTTACCAGCCATTCAGAGGTGCACTCAGCCGGCGAGCTACGTCAATTCGGCAACAGCGTGCGCCGGCTGACGCGCTACCGCGGTGCCGGGCGTTTCTCCGAGGAGTTGGTGCGGCGGGGCAGTGAGTTGCAGGGAAAAACGCTGGGTGCCGCATACATGCAGGCCGTAACGAAGCAGCGGGGCGACACGCCGCGGTTCGTTGACAAGCTGCCGCCGAATTATCTTTACGTACCGCTAATTCTCATGGCGCTGCCGAATGCAAAAATCATTCATATTCGTCGCGGCCCGATGGATGCGTGCTTCGCAAGTTTCAAACAACTGTTCGCCGATGCTTACAAGCATTCCTACGAGCAGCGCGAGATGGCGCGCCACCACGCGCGATATTTTCACCTGATGCAGCACTACCGCGAGCAGTTTGCAGGCAGATTTTTCGAAATTCACTATGAAGAGGCTGCCAGCGACCTCGAACCGAACGCCAGGGCCATCATCAACTATCTTGGCCTGCCGTGGGAAGACGCATGCCTGGATTTTCACGCGCAGAAAACGGCGGTCACGACGGCGAGTGCGGTGCAGGTTCGCGAGCCGGCGCATACTCGCTCCATCGGCCGCTGGCGCCGCTATGAAGAGCAACTGCAGCCGATGGTCGAGGAGTTGCAAAAACAGGGTGTTGATCTAGACTGAACAGCCCCGCGTCGCGCTGGTCCTAATGAGAATGCTCACTCGAATATTCCTTGCCGTCCTGTTGCTGACGGCCTCCATGACAGCCGCCGCCGAGCGCAATGCCACGCAGATCGTGCGCGACGCCGTGGATCACTGGCGCGGACTGACCTCCTACACTGAAATGATGATGGTCATTCATCGTCCCGACTGGGAGCGCTCCATGACGATGCGCGCCTGGACCAAGGGACAGGAGCAGTCGCTGGTGCGGGTCATCGAGCCGAAAAAGGACCGTGGCAACGGCACGCTGACCGATGAGAACAGCATGTGGACGTTTTCGCCGAAGGTGAATCGTGTCATCAAGGTGCCCTCGTCCATGATGGCGCAAAGCTGGATGGGCTCCGACTTTTCCAACAAGGATATCGCTCGCGCTGACGACATTATCGATCAGTACGATCACACGATCTTGAAGAGCGAGGAAATCGACGGCATCGTCGTTCACGACATCGAATCGATACCGCATGAAGACGCCGCCGTGGTCTGGGGCAGGGAGGTCTTGAGGATTCGCGACGATCATGTCGTGCTGGAACACGCGTTTTATGATCAGGACGGCGCGCTCGTTAAAAAGCTCGTATCGCTCGACGTCGGCGAAATGGGCGGTCGGACGATCGCCAAGAGACAACGCATGGTCAAGACGGACAACACGGAAGAATGGACCGAGATCAGCGTTATCGACGTCGAATATGAAGTCGATCTCAAGGACAGCCTGTTTACATTGTCGAACCTGCGAAATCCACGAGACTAGCCAGGGACTCACCCGATGAACATTGTCGTACGCCTCGCCTGGCGCAATCTCTGGCGGCATCAGCGCAGAACCTGGCTGACCGTCGGCGCGATGGTGTTCTCGAATACGCTGCTGGTCTTCATGATCTCGATGCAGTTCGGCATGTACGACCTGATGATCGACAACACGCTCCAGGTGTTCACCGGGCACATGCAGATCCAGGCGCCCGGTTACAAGGACGAGCAGAAAATGCGGCAGACGGTGCCCGATATTGTGCCGCTGGCCGACCGTCTGCGCGCTGAGTTTCCAAACGAGAACATTGCTGCACGCGGCTGGGCCTTCGCGCTGGCCTCCAGCGAGGAGCGCAGCTATGGCGTCGGGATATTTGGCGTGGAGCCGGAGTTCGAACCGCGGGTGTCGAGCCTCCCCGGGCTTATCGAAGAAGGCCGCTATGTCGAGCGATCAGATGCTCCCGAAATCGTCATCGGCGCGGTGCTGGCGCGCAACCTGCGCGTCGGGATTGGCGATGAACTGACCTTGCTTGGCAGCGGCCTTGACGGCTCATTCGCCGCGGCGGTGGTGTCGATCGTCGGTATTTTCGAAAGCGGTGTGCCGGACGTCGATCGCAATATCGCCGAGATGTCGTTGGGGGCTTTTCAGGACATCTTCTTCATGCAGGGCGCGGGACACCAGGTCGTCGTCACAGCGCCGTCGCTGGAGGCCGCCGAAATCGTGCTTCCTGACATCGTCGCGGCGCTGCCGGCAAACGCTGATCTGGTTGTGCACGACTGGGATGTGCTGCAGCCGGGCCTGAAACAGGCCATCAAGGCGGACATGAGCAGCGCCTTTTTCATGTACGGCGTACTCGTGATCCTGGTTGCGTTCAGCGTGCTCAACACGCAGCTGATGTCCGTGCTGGAGCGTACGCACGAGTTTGGCATCGTCATGTCACTGGGCCTGAAGCCCGGCCAGCTCGGTCGCCTGGTCATGCTGGAAACCGCCTTCCTCGGCCTGCTCGGTCTTGTCCTGGGCGCGATTGGCGGAGCGATACTGACGGCTTACTTCAGCGTCAACGGCCTGTCCATTCCCGGCATGGAAGAAATGGCGGCGAACTTCAACCTGCCCGGGCGCGTGTATTTCGAGCCGACACTCCTGACGATGGCGATTGGCCCGTCCGTGGTATTCATTTTCACGCTGCTGGCGGCTGCCTATCCCGCGCTGCGCCTGTACAAGCTGCACCCGGTTGAAGCGATGAGGGCGAACTGATGCGCATGCTGCCGGTGCTCACGCGACTCGCCTGGCGATACCTGTGG
>JBATID010000263.1:0-2935 GCA_049667545.1 Woeseiaceae bacterium | reverse complement strand
TGGTTCTCGTCCATCTTCATCAGTGTGTCAGGACCTGTCGATATCGTCTCCAGAAGAGACGTGGTGCGTGGCAGTATCTTGGCGAAATAGAATTCTGCTGTCTGGATCTTCGCGCGATAAAATGCTTCTTCGGTCGTGCCCTGCTCGAGCTTCCAGTACGCGGCTCGCGCACTGGCGGCCCAGGCGACGCCCAGCAACACGTAGCCGGAGAACATGATGTAGTCCACCGAGGCGGCACCTGCCGCATCGCGGTTGCGCATGGCGGCAAAGCCAATCTTCCGGGTCAGGGACTTCCACTGCTTGGTAAGTCGAACCACCGTTTTCACGTAGGGCCTCATTTCCTTGCGGCCGCGGCACCGTTTGCAGAAGTCCAGGATGAAACCGGTTACCGGCACCAGCGACTTGCCGCGTGTGCCCAGCACCTTTCTGCCCAGGAGGTCCAGTGCCTGGATGCCCGTGGTGCCCTCATAGAGCATGCTGATCCTGGCGTCCCGCACGTTCTGCTCCATACCCCACTCACTGACATAGCCATGCCCACCGAAACACTGCAGGCCAAGGTTGGCGCTTTCGAACCCGGTCTCCGTCAGGAAGGCCTTGATGATGGGCGTCAGGAAACTGAGAACGTGGTCGGCGAATTCGCGAGCTTTCGGGTCATCGGACTTGGTCAGGATGTCGCCCTGGGTGCTGGAGAAATAGAGCAATGCGCGGCCACCTTCGGCGAACGCTTTCTGCGTCAGCAACATGCGGCGCACGTCGGGGTGCACGATGATCGGGTCCGCGGGCCCGTCGGGATTCTTAGGCCCCGTCAGGGAACGCATTTGCAGGCGGTCCTTGCTGTAGGCGAGGGAGTTTTGGAAAGCGAGCTCTGAATGCGCGAGCCCCTGTAAACCGGTGCCGATTCGGGCGAAGTTCATAAAGGTGAACATATAGTTCAGGCCCCTGTTCGCCTCTCCGACCAGGTACCCGGTCGCGCCATCGAAGTTCAGCAGGCACGTCGAGTTGCCGTGAATGCCCATCTTGTTCTCGAGGGCGCCGCAGGTCACGTTGTTACGCTCGCCGATAGAGCCGTCTTCATTGGCAATAAACTTCGGCACGATGAACAACGAAATACCTTTTGTACCCGGCGGCGAGTCGGGCATGCGCGCGAGTACGATGTGCACGATGTTTTCGGCGAGGTCGTGTTCGCCTGACGAAACGAACAGTTTCGAGCCGGTAATGCTATAGGTGCCGTCCGCCGTTTGCTCGGCCTTGGTCTTCAGGAGGCCAAGGTCCGTGCCGCAATGCGCCTCGGTCAGGCACATGGTGCCGGTCCAGCGACCACTGACCAGGGGCTCCATGAACATCGCCTTGTGTTCCTCGGAGCCATGCTTGTCAATGGTCTCCATTGCGCCATGGGAGAGTCCGGGATACATGGACCAGGACCAGTTCGCCGTGCCAATCATCTCGCGCACGGTCAATCCAATCGACATGGGGAGATCCTGGCCACCATATCGGGAGGGTTGGTCCAGCGACGGCCAGCCGCCGTCGACGTATTGCTGGTAAGCCTCCTTGAATCCCGGCGGGGTCCTGACCTCGCCGTCTTCCAGCATTTTGCACCCGGCCTCGTCGCCGACGGCGTTTAGCGGGGCAAGTACCTCCTCGGCAAACTTGCTGGCCTCGCCAAGGATTGCGTCGATCAACTCCTGGTTGACCTCATCGCAGGCGGGCAACGACTCGTAGTGCTTCTCGAAGTTCAGCAGGTCCTGCATCACAAACTGCATGTCCCGTATTGGAGCTTTGTAGGTAGTCATTCGGGTTCTCTCTCAGGTGATTAGAGGTCTTCACCAATTTCAGCGTACATCTGTACGCACGACTGTACCATTCTCTCGCCAGGATGCATACTGTGGTTTACGAATAGACCCAACCCGCACCGAGGGGGCGAATTGTTGAAGGTCTCCAGAAAGACGCAAAAAGCCGCAACCCGGCAGAAACTCATGGATGCGACGGCCGCTGAGCTCGCCTCGGGCCGGAGTTTCGACACGCTCAGCCTGCGGGAGGTTGCCAAGCTCGCCGGCATCGCTCCGACGTCTTTCTATCGCCATTTTCACGATATGGGAGGCCTCGGACTTGCGCTTATCGACGAACACGGCGAGGCACTTCTGGACCTGATGCATCACGTTCGGGAACAGGCTTCTGGCGGGCATTCGTTGATCCGCACGTCGGTCGAGACGCTTTTCGACTACATTTTTGCCAACCAGGGCATGTCGCGAATGATCCTCCTGGAGAGCATGTCCCGGCATTCGGTATTTCGTGAAGCGGCCGCGAAGCTGTTCGCGACGATGTCCAGGGACCTGGCCGAATTCCTGGTCTGGGACGCAGAGAAAAGAGGTGTACCGCTGGGGCACCCGCAACTGGCCGCTAATTCCATGGTTGCCATTTTGTTCACGACCGGGATCGCGCTGCTCAATACGCCGACCAAGGACCGCGGTCGACACATCGAGGCCGCCATTGTCCAGCTGCGAATGATCATGCGCGGGGCCGAAGCAATGGGGCAGGTCGGCTGAAATTCTGTATCCCAATCGAGCTGCCAGCTGCCAGCTGATGGCCAACATATGTAACCTGCTTATGTCCGTTTTCCATAATGGGCTGGAACGCCCATATATATGGCTGGCGCGGGTTTCAGCCCGATTTGTCTGCAAAAAGCGTTAACTGGGACAACATTTGGCCGAACCCGGGTCAGTTAAAATTAGCATCTGTTCCACAACATAAGTACCCAATATGAATTGCAAATGGACATCGCTTTTTATCGGGCTGATCGGTCTCGGGATCGCACCAATGTGCCTGGCAGAGGGAACCATCGCCGGCACCGACATCGACAATACTGCCACGCTCAGTTATGAAGTCGCCGGTGCGCCGCAAACGACAACGTCAAACACCGTCACGCTCACCGTAGCCG
>JBATID010000262.1:0-2192 GCA_049667545.1 Woeseiaceae bacterium | reverse complement strand
TGTCTACACCGATGGCCAGGTGTCATTCTTCGCCAAGGGCCAGGTCAGGGGCGAGTACCTGATGACGCTGGCGTACCAGAGCGACGTCAACGAAGCCGACAGCGATCAGCAGCTGTTCGGCACCATCGACCCGAATCGTTTTTACACGCTGTACGGTGATACGACCGAGCAGCGCTTCGAAGCAGCGTCGCGCCGCGGGCTGTTCCTGAAGATCGAGCGACGTGAATTCTTCGCGCTGTTCGGCGACTACCAGACCGGCCTCTCCGTAACCGAGCTGTCGCGCTACGATCGCAGTCTCAACGGCCTGAAGTCGGAATATCGTGGCGATCACTTTGCCTACACGGCGTTCGCGAGCGACACGGACAAGGCCTTCGTACGGGATGAGATCATCGGCGACGGAACGTCCGGACTGTATCAACTTTCGGCCAGCCCGATTGTTGTCAACAGCGACAAGATTGAACTGCAGACACGCGACCGATTCAGGAGCGAGGTCATTGTTGAAACGCGACCGCTCGCGCGTTATCTGGATTACAGTATCGACTACTCGACCGGTGCGATCCTCATGAAGCGGCCGGTGCCGAGTCGCGACGAAAACTTCAATCCCATCTATATCGTTGCCAACTACGAGACACCGCAGAGCACGGGCCAGAACATCAGCGCGGGCGGCCGCGGTTCATGGAGGAGCAGCGACGAACGTCTCGAAGTTGGCGCCTCCATAATTCACCAGGGTACCGAAGGCGACGCAGCAGATCTGCTGGGCGCCGACCTGCGCTTCAAGATTGATGACCAAACCGAAGTTCGTGCCGAGCTCGCCAGCACGGACTCCGACGTGGCTGGCCGCAACACTGGCGTGCTGGTATCGCTGGATCACCAGAGCGAGAAAAAAGAACTGCGCGCCTCTTACCAGGAACTCGAGACCGGCTTTGGCCTCGGCCAGCAGAATCGCTCCGAAACCGGTATGCGAAAGTACGGTGTCGACGGCCGTTACATGTGGACCGATCATCTCAGCCTGGTTGGCGCCGCGTTCCGCCATGACAACCTTGTCGATGAAGCACGCCAGGACGTGCTCGAGGCGAAAGTCCTCTACCAGGACAGCGATCGCAACGTGGCCGTGGGCCTGAATTCGGCCCGCGACGAACGCAGCAGCGGCGAGGGCACCCAGTCCGATCGTATCTTCGTGTCCGGCAGCATGGGCGTGGTCGGCAATGTACTGAAAGTGCGCGGCACCGGTGAGACCTCACTCGATGGTGATAGCGCTGCCAGCAACTACCCCGATCGCCTGCTGCTTGGCCTGGACTACCAGATGACGGATACGGCGCTGATGTTCGGCGAGGTTGAGTCATTCAGCGGCGGCGGCCAGGATGGCGTCATGACCCGCGTTGGCGTCAAGGCGCAGCCCTGGCAGAGCGCGCAGCTTAATTCGACCGTGCATCGCGAGCAGACGGAATTCGGCCCGCGTAATTTCGCGACGGTCGGTCTGACACAGGGATGGCAGTTAACTGAAAAATGGTACCTTGATTTCGGACTCGATCAGTCAAGCACAATCGGCGACGAACCACTGCGCGTAAACCCCGACGCGCCGCCCGCATCCGGCAACGTCAGCGGCGAGGATTTTCTTGCCACGTTTTTCGGCGCGCTGTACCGCTCCGAAGACTGGACCTTTACGTCCCGAACCGAGTATCGCAGTAGCGATACGGAAGAACGCATCAACGTGCTCGGTGGCATCTATCGTGAACAAACGCAGGGACACGGTTTTTCCGCCAACCTGCTTTGGCAGAACAGCGAGTTCGAGACCGGCGGGTCTGCCACGCTCGCGAATCTGCGGCTTGGCTGGTCGTGGCGCCCGGTTGACAGCGAGTGGATCGTGTACGATCGGCTCGACTTCATATACCAGAACAACGCCGGCGGACTCGGTGACTTCGAAACGTGGAAGCTCATTAACAACCTGAACGCCAACTGGATGATCAACCTCGTGACCCAGCTGGAACTGCAGTACGGCGCCAAGTATGTGCGCAGTCTTGTTGGTAACGATGCTTACACCGGGTATACGGACGTATTTGGCGCCGGGCTGCGGCGCGATCTCAACGAACGCTGGGACGTCGGCGTACACGGCGACGTGCGCCACTCCTGGAAGTCCGGTGTATCGGATTTCGGCTGGGGCGTGGATGTTGGCGTCACGCTGTTTGATAATG
>JBATID010000261.1:0-2639 GCA_049667545.1 Woeseiaceae bacterium | reverse complement strand
GGCCAACAAATACCGAGAGCTGCTTGCTGGTTTCAAAGGCGTACGCTTTCAGAAGCTGGTCTACCAGGATGACCAGCGACGCGATGATCGTCATGTGTACGATGATGCGGATGTTGTTCGGGATGCGGTGGCGCAACGCGCTGATTGCGGCACCCGCAAGCGCGGTGACGCTGGTCAGTGCGACACACATAAGGAGCGCCGGCAACAGGGAGGTCGTGACCGCGAGTGCAGAACAAATACCGAGCATCTGCAGAGTAATGGGGTTGTTATCGACGAGTGGGTCGATGATGACTTGACGGACTTCACTCATTACTGGCTGCCCTCGCGGTAATTTTTCAGGTAGGGGCCGAAGCCGTGCGGCCCGGTCCAGTACTGCACCAGCCCGGTGACGCCGTTGGCAGTCAACGTCGCGCCTGACAGGCCGTCGATCATGTAGCGGGCGTCAGCGGCATCGGCCGGCACTGCGCCCTTGATGACGCGAATCCGCGGCTCGTCACCGTCGGCGAAAATCAATTTGCCGGCCCACTGTGCGCGCCACGGCTCCTTGTCGATCTGGTCACCGAGCCCCGGCGTCTCCGCGTGGGCATAAAACCGCAGGCCTTTGACCGTGGTGCCGTCCGGTTCGAGCGACAGGTAGCCGAGCATCGTTGACCACAGGCCCTTGCCGTACACCGGCAGAATGACCTGGGCGATGGCGTCGCCGTCACGGACCAGGTACACAGGCGCAACTTTCGCGCGTCGACCGATGCCGGCGATATCCAGCTCGTCAGGTATCGCGATGCCGAGCGCCGGGTCACCGGCTGCCATCAAGGCGTCGAAGGTCGTTGGATCAACCGCATCGGTGTAGTCGCCGGTTTCGAGGTTCACCATGCGCGGCTCGATTGATGCGAACAATTCCGCGGTGTTGCCACCGGGTACCATTAGCCCTGCCACGTCGAGGATTATCTGCTGACGAAACTCCTCCTCGTTCTTCTCCTGCACGGGCTTTAGAACGATTGCCGCGCTGGAAACGATGACCGAGCAGACCAGGCTCAGGCCGATAGCGACGATCAGCGTGTTGGAAATGCTGTCGCGGTCGAAATTTTTCTTGTCAGGCATTGCGTTTCAACCTCCGCCGTACATTGGCGCGGATGACAAAGTGATCGATGACCGGGGCGAACACGTTCGCGAACAGGATCGCGAGCATGATGCCTTCGGGGAACGCGGGATTGATGACCCTGATGACCCAGGTCATGAAGCCGATCAGCAGGCCGAAGACCCATTTGCCGGCATTCGTCTGCGCGGCGCTCACCGGGTCGGTGGCCATAAAGACGGCGCCAAAGGCAAATCCGCCGACGACGATGTGCCAGTGCCAGGGCATCGTCATCATCGGGTTGCTGCTCTCCGGGTTGCTGAACAACAACGTCGGAATGATCAGGCCCGCGAAGACGGCGACAATGATCCGCCACGACGCGATGCGCGCGAAGATCAGGAACAGGCCGCCGAGCAGGCACGCCAGCGCCGAGGTTTCGCCGAGCGATCCCTGCAGCTGCCCGACGAAAGCCTGGCCCCAGGTCAGGCCCATGCCCGCGATGCCGGCCATTCCCTCGATCGCAGACACGCCCAGGGCGGTTGCGCCGCTGAAGCCATCTACCGCGGTCCACACCGCATCGCCCGAAATCTGTGCCGGATAAGCAAAGTACAGGAAAGCACGGGCGACCAGCGCGGGGTTCAGGAAGTTCTTGCCGGTGCCGCCGAAGACCTCCTTGCCGATGATAACGCCGAAGGTGATGCCAACCGCGACCTGCCACAACGGGATCGTTGCCGGCAGGATAAGCGCGTACAGCCAGCCCGTAACGAAAAAGCCCTCATTGACTTCGTGGTTACGAACGCCGGCGAACAGGACTTCCCAAAACAGGCCAACGACCATTGTCACGATATAGATCGGCAGGAAATACAGCAGTCCATGCACGAAACAGTCGAACGCGCTGGCAGGGTCATAACCGGCGCCGAGCAGCGGCAGCAGTGCGCCGCGCCACCCGTCAATGCCCATGAGTCCCATGCTCTGCAGCGCCATGTTGGCCTGAAAGCCCACGTTCCACATACCGATGATCGCGGCCGGAGACGAGGCAAACACGACCAGGATCATGACGCGCTTCAGGTCGAGCGCGTCGCGCACGTGAGGCGACCCGCGAGCAAGGTCCCCGGGAGAATAGAAGAAGGTGTCAACCGCCTCGTACAGTGCGTGCAGTTGCTCGAATCGGCCACCCTTGGTGAACAGCGGTTCGAGTTTATCGAGGAACGAGCGTATTGGTTTCATCAGCCGTTCACCTCGATCTCATGCAGGTTTTTTCGCAAGTGCGGTCCATAGTTGTATTTGCCGTTGCAGACGAAGGAACACAGTGCAAGGTCTTCTTCGTCGAGTTCGAGGCAGCCCAGATCGCGCGCGCCATCGGTGTCGCGGACCAGCAGTGCTTTTAGCAATGGCGTTGGCAAAAGGTCGAGTGGCATGACTGCTTCGAAGCTGCCGGTTGAGACCATGGCGCGGGGGCTGCCGTTCTGCGACGTTGTGAAGCGATAGCTCTTGCCGAAGAGGTTACCGGCAAACGCACGCGCGGCCGAAAACTTGCCGAAGCCGGGCCGCATGAAAGAGAGAAACT
>JBATID010000260.1:0-2097 GCA_049667545.1 Woeseiaceae bacterium | reverse complement strand
GGTTTCAGCCCGATTTCGCCTGTCAAAATCGTTAACTGGGACAACATTTGGCCGAACCTGAGTCAGTTAAAATTAGCATCTGTTCCACAACATAAGTACCCAATATGAATTGCTAATGGACATCGCTTTTTATCGGGCTGATCGGTCTCGGGATCGCTCCGCTCTGCCTGGCAGAAGGAACCATCGCCGGCACCGACATTGATAACACGGCAACCGTCAGCTACGAGGTTGGCGGCGCGCCGCAGACGACGACATCGAACACGCTCACGCTGACCGTGGCGGAAGTACTGGATGTCGACGTCACGCTCTTGAGTGGCCCGCAATCGGTGCCCTCTGGCACCGGCCCGCATGGGTTGCTGTTTGTTGTCACGAATACCGGTAACGGCACCGAGGGGTTCGCGCTCGCAATCAACAATGCCGTGGGTGGCGATGACTTCGACCCCGACGCAGCGACCCCCGCAGCCATTTATTTCGACACTGACGGCAGCGGCGATTTTTCCGCCGGTGATGTCGCGTACGAACCCGGTACTAACGACCCCGTGCTGGCACCCGATGCCGCCGTAAACATACTGCTGGTCAACGACATTGCGGCTGGCCTTGCCGATGGCGCAATTGGATTAAGCGAGCTAAGCGCGGTTGCGTCAACGGGTAGCGGCGATCCCGGCGATCTCTTTCCGGGTGATGGCGATGGCGGCGTCGATGCGGTCGTCGGCACCAGCGGCGCAGACGATGCAATCTCCGGGCAATACGTGATCAGCGACATTGAACTCGCAGTGGTCAAGAGCGCAACGGTGCTCGACCCCTTCGGCGGCAGCAGCCCGATGCCCGGCGCCGAAGTTACCTACCGTATCGTAATAACACCAACTGGTTCGGAAACCGCCGTCAATACCGTGATCGCCGATCCGATTCCTGCGAATACGACCTACTTGCCGGAGAGCATTACCCTGAACGGCGGCGCGCTGACCGATGATGACGCCGATGCCGATGCCGGTTCGTACACAACGACCCCGGCGCCGGAGATTGCGGTGGACCTCGGCGACCTGACCGAAGCAAGCGGCGCCCAAACGATTGAATTTACCGTCACCATTGACTAACGAGCGAATCTAAATGAACGACATGATGACCAGAGAAAAGCAAATGAGCAGCCTGGCGACAACAGCCTCTAAAGGCGTGCTGATCGCGGCCCTGCTGCTGTTGGGCGGCAATGCACTGGCGCAGCAAGGCGCCATAAGGCTCGAACACAAGGCCGAGCAGCAAGAGATCATCACGGATGAAAACGGCATCGAGCAGACCCGGCTCGTCGCGGCAGCGCGCGTGGTGCCCGGAGAGGAAGTGTTGTTTACGGTTACCTACACCAATGTTGGCGACGAGGCAGCCGAAGACGTTGTGATCGTCAACCCGGTTCCTGAGCACATGTTCTATGTCAGTGATTCGGCTACCGGTGAAAACACGACCATCACGTTCTCAGTGGACGGTGGCGAGACGTTTGCGGCTCCGCAGAATTTGCTGATCACGGACGCGCTCGGCGCCGAGAGACCGGCAGTGGCCAGGGACTACAGTCATATACGTTGGGTCGTCGATAGCGATGTCACTGCCGGCGGCAGCGGCACGGTGCACTTTGCAGCCGTAGTCGAATAACAACCGAATCATAAAGCCGCGCCCGGATTGCCAGGGGCGCAGCACATCCAGGTGGAAATATTGGTGCTGATCTGCGGATCAGGGAATTTGTTTCGTGTAAGAGAAAAGGAATCTCGCTCTATGTGTGCTTTTAATAAAAGCCTGAAAAGGCTCCTCGCCACAGGATTAGTGGCATTTTTCGGTGTCGTGTATTCGACGTCCGCACTGGCCGTCGGCACTGACGCCGGAACCGCCATCGACAACGCCGCAACGGTCGGCTACAAGGTCGGTGGAGTTTCTCAGACCGCCGTACCCAGTAACACCACAAGCTTCGTGGTTGACCAGGTTGTTGACCTGACTGTCGTTGAGGCAGACGGTAGCGATACGGTTGTGGGAGCGGGTCAGCAGGATGCCTTGGCCCGTTTCACGGTTACCAACACCGGTAACGCAACGCAGGACTTTGCGCTGACGGTCGCTGAC
>JBATID010000259.1:0-7055 GCA_049667545.1 Woeseiaceae bacterium | reverse complement strand
GAAAAGCTGAACACGGCCTATCACGAGGCGGGGCACGCAATCGTCGGCTACCTGGTGCCCGAACATGACCCGGTTTACAAGGTGACGATAATTCCGCGTGGCCGCGCGCTCGGCGTCACCATGTACCTGCCGGAGGAGGATCGTTACAGCATGTCGCGGCAGCGGCTGGAAAGCAGCATCTCGAGTCTTTTCGGCGGCCGTATCGCGGAGGAGATGATCAACGGTGCTGGCGGCGTAACAACCGGCGCATCCAACGACATCGAGCGTGCGACCGAAATCGCCCGCAACATGGTCACCAAGTGGGGCTTGTCGGAGCGGCTCGGCCCGTTGACCTACAGCGAAGATGACGGCGAGGTTTTCCTCGGCCGCTCAGTCACGCAGCACAAGCAGGTATCGGATGATACGGCGCACGCGATCGATGAGGAGGTGCGGCGGATCATCGACAGCAACTACGAACACGCGAGGAAGTTGCTTGACGAAAACATCGACAAGCTGCACGCGATGGCGCAAGCGCTGATCAAGTACGAGACCATTGGTGAGGTCCAGATCAAGGACATCATGGAAGGCCGGGAGCCACGGCCGCCTGAGGATTGGAACGATAGCCTCGAGCCGGATGGTCCTGATGACGGGTCCGCTACGGCAGAAGTCAGTGACTCGGCGGCCGGCAAACCGAAGATTGGCGGGCCTGCCAGCGAACATTAGCGCCGCTCGGCGTAGCAATCGTGTGAGCGCGACAAATTCACTCAAGCTGGGGTCGGTGCACCTGGATGTGCCGGCCGTAATGGGCATCCTGAACATTACGCCCGATTCGTTTTCCGATGGCGGGCAGTTTACCAGTCCGGATATTGCGCTCCGACAGGCTGATGAAATGGTCGCTGCCGGCGCGGCCATCATCGATATCGGTGGTGAATCAACGCGACCGGGAGCTACGGCCGTCGGCGAGCAGGAAGAGCTCGATCGCGTAATTCCGGTCATTGAGTCTCTCAAAGAAGTGACGGACGTACCTGTATCCATTGATACGAGTAAACCCGTCGTGATGCGTGCAGCCGTGGCTGCCGGCGCCGCCATGATCAACGATGTGAATGCGCTGCAGGGGGAGGGCGCGCTGCGGGCCGCCGTGGAATTAGCGGTGCCGGTCTGCCTGATGCATATGCAGGGACAGCCGCGCACGATGCAGGCGTCCCCCCACTATGATGACGTCGTCGCCGATGTTGCGGCGTTTCTCGAGGCGCGCGTCAGCGCATGCGTTGCTGCGGGGCTCGATGAGAGCCTGATTGTCATCGATCCGGGTTTTGGATTTGGCAAGACACACGCGCACAATGTCGAGTTATTGGCAAATCTGCGACAATTACAGGTTCGCGGTCGGCCCCTGTTGGTCGGTGTGTCGCGAAAATCGACATTGGGAGCATTGACCGGGCGGCACGTCAAAGGTCGGGTGCCGGCCAGCATTGCGGCCGCCGTGGTTGCGTGCATGCATGGCGCACAGATCATCAGGGCGCACGATGTGGAGGCGACAGTCGATGCGCTGAAAGTCGTCAGCGCCGTGACAAACTTGGGAAACGGGTCGTCAAAGGCGATTCTTGGGTGAAAATAAAATGAGTAGAGAGTATTTCGGCACCGACGGGGTGCGCGGCAAGGTCGGCGATGAGCCAATGACGGCTGACTTCGCCCTGCGGTTGGCAAGCGCGGCGGCGCAGGTACTTGTGCCACAAGGCGGTACTGTTGTTATTGGCAAGGATACGCGGCGTTCGGGCTACATGTTTGAATCGGCCCTCGAGGCGGGGTTTGTCGCGGCCGGTGCCGACGTGCTGTTGCTCGGTCCGCTGCCGACGCCGGGAATCGCGCGACTGACGCAAGAGTTCGACGCCGATCTGGGCGTGGTCATCAGCGCGTCACACAATGGTTTTTTCGATAATGGCATCAAGTTTTTCGATCGCACCGGCTCCAAGCTGACTGATGAGATTGAGGCCGAGATCGAAGCTCGCCTGAAGCAACGAGCCATTACGCTCGAGTCGGAGGCGCTCGGAAAAGCACAACGCATCGATTCGGCCAGAATTCGATACCAGGATTTCTGTACGGCAAGTATGCCGCCAGGCGTCAACCTCGAAGGTCTGAAGATCGTATTCGATGGCGCGAACGGTGCCGGCTACAAGGTGGGGCCGCGTGCATTAACCGCTCTCGGTGCAGACGTGATTCCTATCGGCTGCTCGCCTAACGGCACCAATATCAATCTTGGTTGTGGATCAACCTCGCCGGAGCTGTTGTCGCTAACGGTTCCGGCGGTGCGTGCCAATGCCGGAGTCGCGCTGGACGGCGACGGGGACCGGCTCGTCATGACCGATGAGCATGGTGTGCTCATCGACGGTGACCAGCTGCTATATGTCCTGGCTATGGCGCGGCACCAGGCGGGAACCCTGGAGGGCCCGATTGTCGGTACCGTGATGAGCAATCTCGGGTTGCAGCACGCGCTCGAAGAGCATGGTATTGAATTCCGGCGCGCCCAGGTGGGTGATCGTTACGTGCTCGAGGAGCTCCGTGGCTGCGCCGGGGTCATCGGTGGCGAAACGTCGGGCCACGTGCTGGTGCTTGACAAGGCAACGACCGGCGACGGCCTGGTCTGCGCGCTGCAGGTGCTCGCCATCATGAAGCAAGCGGGCAAGCCGTTGTCAGAACTGGTGGCGGGTATGGCGCGCTACCCCCAGACGATGATCAACGTACGAGTTAAACGGCCCATTGATCCGGGCCAGTCTGCCGCGATCCAGGACGCCGTGGCGGCTGCGGAAGCTGAGCTTGCGGACACCGGACGCGTGGTGTTGCGGGCATCGGGCACGGAGCCCGTCATCCGGGTTATGGTCGAGGGGAGCAATGCGGAACTGGTTGATTCCCTGGCAAGTCGCCTTGCTAAAGTAGTTGAGGCGGCCGCGGCATGAGTCCTTATGCGTTGATTTGCCGGGACAGCCCCGGTATCCTTGCGCGCCTTTTACCCCTGCGGAAACTTCGATATGCGTGACATTCTGGTAGCCGGAAACTGGAAAATGAATGCCAGCACCAAGACCAGCGATGAGCTGGTTGATGGCATCGTTGCCGGCGTACCGGCAGGCAGCGGCTTTCAGCTGCTGGTTTGTCCGCCGTTTCCGTATTTGGCGTCTGTTGCGGCCAGGATTGCTGGCTCTGCGGTCAGGCTCGGTGCGCAAAACGTGTCGGAACACGATGCCGGTGCTTACACGGGTGAGGTCGCACCGTCGATGTTGCGGGATGTCGGCTGCGAATTTGTTATCGTTGGGCACTCGGAGCGTCGCGCAATGTACGGCGAATCCAGCGCCGATGTCGCCGCGAAGTTTCAGTCGGCGCAGGCGGCAGGTCTGACCCCTATTTTATGTATCGGCGAGACCCTGACCGAGCGCGAGCAGGGCAGCACGGAAGCGGTTGTTGACGAGCAGCTTGGCGCCGTCATTGATGCTGCGGGCATCGCTGCGTTCAGTGCAGCCGTTATTGCTTATGAGCCAGTATGGGCTATTGGCACGGGCATGACGGCCACGCCGGAGCAGGCGCAAGAGGTCCACCGGCACATCCGTGGACAACTCGCGGCGAAAGACAATGCCGTCGCCGCCGGTGTGCAGATTCTGTATGGCGGCAGCATGAAAGGCGACAACGCGGCGGGGCTGCTGGCCATGCCTGATATCGATGGTGGGCTGATTGGCGGCGCATCACTTAAAGCCGGTGATTTCCTGGCGATTGCTGCTGCGGCGGCCAGTCGCTAATAGACTGGACTAACAGACGGACAGAGTATTTAAATGGATACCATTCAAAAAGCTGTACTGATCACGCACACGCTGATCGCTTTGCTTATCATCGTGCTGGTCCTGTTGCAGCGAGGCAAAGGTGCTGATGCAGGCGCGGCTTTCGGCGCGGGCGCCTCTGGCACCGTGTTTGGGGCGCGCGGCTCGGCCAGTTTCTTCTCGCGTGCGACGGCCGTCTGCGCCACGGCGTTTTTCGTCAGCAGTCTGACGCTTGCATACCTCAGTAGCCAATCGACGGCCGCGCCGTCGAGCCTCCTGGAAGATGCTCCGATCGTCGAGGTTGAGGCCGATTTGGTGCCTGATCTCAACGAAGAGATGCCGGTTTCGGAGCTACCATCGCTCGAGCCGACTGAGGATTCGGCCGATCTGCCGACGCTCGAGGAGCCATCGGCGCCCGATCAGTAGTAAAATCCCGCGAAAGCTCTGGTGGTGGAATTGGTAGACACGCTGTCTTGAGGGGGCAGTGGCGCAAGCCGTGCGAGTTCGAGTCTCGCCCAGAGCACCAATTGATATATCGGCCTGTCTCGCCATGCGGGCGTCAGGCCGTTTTTTTGGCCGAAACTATGTCTCGGCTGCTGGACACTGGTACAATCGCGCGCTGATTTTGTTCCGATAATCAGCGCCGACAAAGCGGGCGAAAATGTTACAAGAATACACCCCCATATTGATCTTTCTCGGCGTTGCTGCCGGACTCGGCGTGCTGCTGCTCAGCCTTGGTTTTCTTATTGGCCAGGGTGGCAAAGATGCGGAGAAGTTGTCACCGTATGAATGCGGATTCGAAGCATTCGACGATTCGCGCATGAAATTCGATGTCCGCTACTACCTCGTTGCCATCCTGTTCATTATTTTTGATCTCGAGATCGCCTTCCTTTTTCCGTGGGCCGTGTCTCTTGATGTTGTAGGTCACTTCGGTCTGCTCGCGATGGCGTTATTTCTCGCAATCCTGGTGGTCGGCTTTATTTATGAATGGAAGAAAGGGGCATTAGAGTGGGATTAGCCGATACCGCTGCTGTCCCGGCCAGCAACGCTGACGCCTCGGAGGCTGGCGGCAGCCTGCAGGAAAAGGGCTTTGTCGTTACGAGCGTCGATACCGTCATGAACTGGGCGCGAACGGGTTCATTGTGGCCAATGACCTTCGGCCTTGCGTGTTGCGCGGTTGAAATGATGCAGGCGGGCGCAGCGCGTTACGACCTCGATCGCTTCGGTATTATCTTCCGACCGAGTCCGCGGCAATCCGACTGCATGATCGTTGCCGGTACCCTCACCAACAAGATGGCTCCGCCGCTTCGAAAAGTGTATGACCAGATGCCCGAGCCCCGGTGGGTGGTATCAATGGGCTCCTGTGCCAATGGCGGAGGCTATTACCACTACTCATACTCAGTGGTGCGTGGCTGCGATCGAATTGTACCGGTCGACGTGTATGTACCGGGTTGTCCACCTACGGCGGAAGCACTGATCTACGGATTGATGCAGCTCCAAAACAAGATTCGCCGCACCAGCACGATTGCCAGATAGACGTCGACCGCAATGACTGAACGTTATGAGACATTAGCCGCTCGTATTGATGAGCGTTTCGGCGAGCAAATGCGCCAGGTGCCGTCCACCTGTGGCGAACTCACGTACGAACTGGACAAAGATAATCTGCTCGAGATAGCAACAGCGCTGCGGAACGAAGCCGATTTTGGCTTCGAAATGTTAATGGATGTTTGCGGCGTCGATTACCTGTCGTACGGCAAGGATGAGTGGATCACGAGTGAGGCTACTGGCTCAGGCTACAGCCGCGGCGTTGAGCGTCTGCCCGTCGTGCTGGATGAGTCCGATGAGTTTGACCCACGGCGATTTGCGGTGGTGTATCACCTGCTGTCGCTGCAGCACAATTTGCGGCTGCGCCTCAGGGTTTTCACGGGCACTGAAAACCCGCCGATCATCAAGTCAGTGGTCGATATATGGAACGGTGCAAACTGGTTCGAGCGCGAAGTCTTTGACATGTTCGGTGTGCTGTTCGAAGGACACCCGGATTTACGGCGCATCCTGACCGATTACGGGTTTATCGGTCATCCGTTTCGTAAAGATTTCCCTCTCACCGGTAACGTTGAGGTGCATTACGACGCGAACGAAGGCCGCGTCGTTTACGCACCGGTCAGCATCGAGCCGCGCACGTTGGTGCCGCGTGTCATTCGTGATGACAATCGGTACTCGGCGGACTTGAAGGACGGTAATCGTGGCTGAGATTCAAAGCTACACGATGAACTTCGGGCCGCAGCACCCGGCGGCGCACGGTGTTCTGCGCCTCGTTCTGGAAATCGAAGGTGAGGTCATCCAGAAGGCCGACCCGCATGTCGGGCTATTGCATCGGGGCACCGAAAAGCTCGTGGAAAGCAAGCCGTTCAACCAGAGCATTGGCTACATGGATCGGCTCGACTACGTATCCATGATGTGCAATGAGCACGCCTATGTGATGGCAATCGAAAAACTGCTCGGCGTTCAGGTGCCAGTTCGCGCGCAGTATATCCGCGTCATGTTCGATGAGATTACACGCATTCTGAATCACCTTATGTGGTTGGGTGCGCACGGCCTCGATATCGGCGCCATGACGATGTTTCTTTACTGTTTTCGCGAACGTGAAGATCTCATGGACTGCTATGAGGCAGTATCCGGCACGCGCATGCATGCGACGTACTATCGTCCGGGCGGCGTTTATCGTGATTTGCCCGAGACGATGCCGAAGTACCAGGAGTCGCGCTTTCGTGGCAAGACAGAGCTCAAACGGATGAACGCGAATCGGGAAGGCTCGCTGCTTGATTTCATCGAGTCGTTTACCGATCGTTTCCCGGGCTGCGTCGATGAGTACGAGACGCTACTGACCGATAACCGTATCTGGAAGCAGCGCACAGTCAACATCGGTGTGGTTACACCTGATCGCGCGGCACAGCTCGGATTCTCGGGCCCCATGCTGCGGGGCTCCGGTGTTGAATGGGACCTGCGCAAGAAGCAGCCGTATGAAGTGTACGATCAGCTGGATTTTGATATTCCGGTCGGTGTGCACGGTGACTGCTACGACCGTTACCTCGTGCGTGTCGAAGAGATGCGTCAATCGAACCGGATCATTCAACAGTGCGTCGCGTGGCTGCGCGACAACCCCGGTCCCGTTATAGTCGACGACCATAAGGTGACGCCACCGACGCGCGTGGAAATGAAGGACGACATGGAGTCGCTGATTCACCACTTCAAACTGTTTACCGAGGGTTATTGCGT
>JBATID010000258.1:0-3374 GCA_049667545.1 Woeseiaceae bacterium | reverse complement strand
GACTCAACGTACATCTACACCGAGCCGGAATCCTGCGTCGGCTTCTGGTTCGCCCTCGAAGATGCGACGCTCGAAAATGGCTGCATGCAGTTCATCCCGGGCGCCCATAAATTGCCGCTGAAAAAACGCAATTACCGGGGCGCCGACGGGAAGCTGGTGACTGAAACGCTGGACGATACACCGTGGCCGGAAGAGAACAAGCTGCCCGCCGAAGCGCCGGCCGGCACGCTGGTTATATTCGACGGCCGCGCACCGCATCTCAGCGCCGCCAACCGCTCATCGAAGTCACGGCACGCTTATACGCTGCACGTTATCGATCGCCGCTGTCACTACCCGGCGAGCAACTGGCTGCAACGCAGTGAAGACCTGCCGCTGCGCGGTTTTGCAAGAGGTTAGCCATGCTTTTCACTGATGTGATCATAAAGAAACGCGACGGCGGCGCGCTGTCGGATGCGGGGATTCAGTTCTTCGTTGACGGTCTCGCTGACAGCAGCCTGCCCGCAGAGCAAGTCTCCTCTTTGGCCATGGCGATATTCCTCAACTCGATGAGTTTTGAAGAAGCGGCAAAGTTGACGCTGGCCATGGCGAACTCGGGTACCGTGCTTGACTGGTCGCAGGCGGACCTCGACGGGCCGGTCATCGACAAACACTCGACCGGCGGCGTTGGCGACAAAGTCAGTTTCCTGCTGGCACCGATTGCCGCTGCCTGCGGCTGCTACGTGCCAATGATTTCCGGGCGGGGCCTGGGCCACACCGGTGGTACGACCGACAAAGCCGAGTGCATACCCGGGTACAACGCGACGCCCAACTTCGACACGTTTCGTAAAGTAGTGAAAGAGGTCGGCTGCGCCATCATCGGCCAGACCGCCGATCTTGCGCCGGCTGATCGTCGCCTCTATGCCATCCGTGACGTGACGGGCACGGTTGAATCCGTGCCGCTCATAACAGCGTCTATATTGTCCAAGAAAATCGCCGCGGGCCTGCAGGGGCTGGTCATGGACGTGAAGGTCGGCAATGGCGCGTTCATGGAAACGCCGGAGCGAGCGCGTGAACTCGCAAAGAGCATCATCAAGACCGCCGCCAAAGCCGGTCTGACAACGCATGCGCTGATAACCGACATGAACGAGGTGCTGGGCACGACAGCCGGCAATGTACTTGAAATCGAGGAGTCGGTCTTGTATTTGCGCAACGAGCGGCGCGATGCCCGGCTTGACGACGTGACCTTGTCCCTGTGCGCGGAGATGCTCGTTGTCGGCGGCATCGAAACGGATCGTGACAAGGCACGTGATCTGTGTGCCGAGGCGGTAACGAGTGGCCGCGCGGCCGAGGTGTTCGGCCGGATGGTGGCAGCACTCGGTGGACCATCCGACTTTGTCGAACACTACGACAAGTACCTTGTGAAGGCGCCGGTCAAACGGCCCGTGCACGTCTCCGGTATTGTGACGGCGATTGATACGCGTGCTATTGGCAACGCGATTATCGAGCTCGGCGGCGGCCGGCGTATTGTTGGTGAGAAACTGGACCTCTCAGTTGGCTTCGCGCACATTGCCGCTATTGACACCAAGGTGGATAAGGCAACCCCACTGGCTGTCATTCACGCCGCCAGCGAGGCCGATGCGGCGGTAGCAGAGCGCCATCTGCGCGCGGCTGTAACGCTCGACGACTCAATGCACGCCGAGCGGCCCGTGGTGCTGGAGATTCTGACCGGCTGAAGCGCCGCTTTGCGGTATGCTTGAGAAGGCTCAACAACAACAAACTGTTTTGGGGAAAATCTATGCCGGCCAACCTGATCGGACTCGTCGGAATTATCGTGATTCTGGCTATTGCAGTCGCGTTCTCGAGTAACCGAAAAGCGATCAACCTGCGTGTCGTCGGCGCCGCATTCGGTCTGCAGGTAGTGATCGCTGCGTTCGTTCTTTATTTCGATGCGGGTCGCGCGACCATCGATACGCTGAGCGGTGCTGTCCTGAAAGTGATTGGCTATTCCAAAGCCGGTATCGACATGGTGTTTGGCCCGCTTGCCGATACTACCGTCATCGGTTTCAGTTTTGCGATCAACGTGCTGCCGATCATTATCTTCTTCTCGGCGCTGATGTCGGTCATGTACTACCTGCGCATCATGGAGTGGATCGTCCGACTCGTTGGCGGTTTTCTCCACAGGGTCATTGGCACCGGTGCGGTGGAGTCGATGAACGCGGCCGCTAATGTTTTTGTTGGCCAGACGGAAGCCCCACTGGTCGTCCGGCCCTATTTGAAAAACCTGACGGAAGCACAGATGTTCGCGGTCATGGTCTCAGGGTTAGCCTCGATTGCGGGGACCGTGCTTGCCGGGTACGTGCTGATGGGGGCGGAACTCAAGTACCTGCTGGCCGCCGCCTTTATGGCGGCACCGGGCGGGCTGCTGATGGCGAAAATCATCATGCCTGATGAGCACAAGCTGAAGGCCAGCGAACACGAAAAGCTCGTGATGGAGCCGAGCGGGCACAAGAACGTCATCCTGGCGGCCGCATCCGGTACCACGGACGGCCTGCGGCTGGCGGCCAATATCGGCGCCATGCTCATCGCCTTCGTTGCGCTGATCGCCTTGTTCAATGGCGTCGTTGGCGGCCTGTTCAGCCTCGTCGGTATCGACGGCATCACGTTGCAATTAATTCTCGGCAAGATCTTCCAGCCATTGATGTACCTGCTGAGCGTGCCGTGGGCCGAAGCGGAAGCAGCCGGCGCATTATTCGGTGAGAAGCTTATCCTGAACGAGTTCGTCGCGTTCTCGCACTTGAATGATTATCTCGCGGGTATGAGCCCGCGCACGGTCGCCGTTGTGACGTTTTCGCTGTGTGGCTTCGCCAACCTGTCGTCGATCGCAATCCTGCTCGGCGGACTCGGCGTACTGGTACCGGAGAAGCGCGACCTGATCGGCACGCTCGGTATCAAAGCGGTGCTGGCCGCATCGCTGTCCAACCTGATGAGCGCCGCACTGGCCGGACTGCTGCTGACGTTCTGACACGTGGCGGCACGGCAAATAATTAGAGACTGCGATCCGGGCCAGGATGATGCGGTCGCGTTGTTCCTTGCGATGGCGTCACCGGATGAGCTTGAGATCCTGGGTATTACGACGGTCGCCGGCAACGTGCCGCTGGCGCTGACGCAGCGCAATGCCCGCATGATGTGTGACCTCGCCGGGCAGCAGCAAGCGCTGGTCTTCGGCGGTTGCGACAGGCCCATGATCAGGGAGCCGGTCACGGCCGAATACATCCACGGCAAAACCGGCATCGACGGTGTCGATGTTTTCGAGCCTGAGACACCGCTGCAGGACCAGCATGCGGTCGACTTCATCATCGACACACTGTTGGCTGCCGACGATGCATCGATCACCC
>JBATID010000257.1:0-2656 GCA_049667545.1 Woeseiaceae bacterium | reverse complement strand
CGATACGTTCGAGTTCAACTAATGGCGACAACAGTGACTCGTCGCGGCTGGCTTTGCCTGCCCGTGCTGATGGTGGCCCTCGTGGCCATCGCAGCACCGGCCACGTCGTCAGCCCAGGATGAGGAGGCAGCGCCGGGCTATAGCAAGGAAGGCGCGGACACCTGCTTCAAATGCCATGACGACCAGGTCGTGTTGTCGATTTTCCGCACCAAACACGCGGTGCCCACCGACCCGAATTCACCGTTCGGTCATGGCCAGCTGCAGTGCGAAGCCTGTCACGGCCCGGGCGGCGATCACACGGGTCGTGTGCGTCGCGGCGAGGAGCGTCCGGCAATGGTGCGTTTCGGCTCCGGCAGCGGCACGCCGGTGCCCGAGCAGAACTCCTACTGCCTGAACTGTCACTTGCCCAATGTCGGGTTCGCCTGGCATGGCAGCGCTCACGACGACAACACGGTTGCCTGTGCCGACTGCCATGACAGCCACGTTGAACGTGACCCGGTACTGGCTACAGCAACGCAGGCCGAAGTGTGCTTCGACTGCCATCAGCAGCAGCGCACCGCGTCCATGAAGCCGTACGCACATCCGCTGCGTGACGGCAAAATGTCCTGCACCGGCTGTCACAATACGCATGGCGAGACCACGGACCTGCTCCTCGCACGTGCAACAGTCAACCAGACCTGCTTCGACTGTCACGCGGAAAAACGCGGGCCCTATCTCTGGGAACACGCGCCGGCGGCCGAAGACTGTGGCAACTGTCACGATCCGCACGGCTCCAATCATCCGGGCATGCTGTCGAAGCGCGCGCCGCTGCTCTGCCAGAGCTGCCATTCAAAGGACGGCCATCCGAGCCTGCCACAGGATGAGCGCGGCCTGCCCTCCGGCACGGCATCGCGGTTCCTGCTGGGTCAAAGCTGTCTGAACTGCCACGAACAGGTGCACGGATCGAACCATCCGTCCGGCACCAAGCTAATGCGCTAGGAGCGTCGTGCGATGTTGAATAGAAAGAGCCCGTTCACTCCCACTCTCTTCGCTCTGCTGCTGGCGCCTGGCATCGGCGTCGCCGACGTCGACACCAGCGACTGGAAATGTGAGTCGTGCCCGTTTGATGACGGCTACCGCGCGAATGTCAGCGCGGGCGCAACCTACGTGGGCAAGGACGGCGCTATTCGCTTCGGCAACGCCACCGGCTATGACGACAAAGGCGGCTACGCCAATGTCGACGGCCAGGGACGTTATGTCAGCGATGGCTACCGGCTCGACTGGACCCTCGAAGATCTCGGCCTCGACTCACGCGTATTCACTCTGGAGGCCGGTCGTCAGGGCAGCTTCGGTGTGCGCGTGGATTATCGAGAGCTGCCGTACCGACAGTTCGATACGACGCGGACTGTTTTTATTCCCTCCACGTCCGACACGCTCACGTTGCCCTCGGATTGGGTAGCGGCAGGCCTCACGTCAAACATGACGCAGCTGTCATCGTCGCTGCGCCGACAAGACATCGGCAGCGACCGGCAGATCATGGACGTTGGCGGGCACTGGCAACCCACTGAAGGCTTTCGCCTGTACGCCGACTTCCAGCGCCAGAATCGCGATGGCGTCGACATTACTGCTGCCTCCAGCTTCGGGCAGACATCGCTGCTCCCACGCTGGATTGACTACGAGACCGACCAGATCGACGCGGGCATCCGTTATGGCACCGCGCGCTCGAGTCTGACGCTGGCCTATTTCGGCTCGTATTTCACCAACCAGAATCCGTCGATTACGTTGGAGACCCCGTTTACGTCCAGCCCCGGCGCTGAACTGCTGCAGCTGGCGACGGCGCCGGAAAACGAGTTCCAGCAGATTTCGCTGTCGGGTGCTTACCGCGCAACAATGTGGGATACCGTCCTTGCCTTCTCACTGGCATCAGGCACCGGCAAACAGAACGAGGCTTTCCTGCCTTATACGATCAACCCGAGCGTGGGCGCGAGCGCGCTGCCGCAGAGCTCTCTCGATGGCAAAGTCGATACCAGCAACTATGCGCTGACGGTAACGTCGCGACCGTTTCCGAAGGCCCGGGTAAAACTCTCTTACCGCTATGATGACCGCAACAACCAGACGCCACAGTCCGCTTGGAACCGCGTCTTTGCCGACATTTTCCAGGTAGCGGATTCGGAGCTGAACGTGCCTTACAGTTTTGAACGCTCGGCACTGTCACTGAGTGGCGAGCTCCTGGTCTGGAAGGGCATTCGCGTTTCCGGTGGCTGGGACAGGAAGGAGCTTGAGCGCGACTACCAGGAGGTAGCGAAACAAACAACTGACGCCGGCTGGGGACAAGCCCGCTGGCAGCCGCTGGCCTGGCTCGACCTGCGCATCAAAGGCGGCGCGTCAGAACGTGACATTGATCGCTATAACGAAACGCTTGCCGTCAGCTTTGGCCAGAACCCGCTGCTGCGCAAGTACAACCTGGCCTATCGCTACCGCAGCTACGGAGAGCTCAGCGCGTCCATCACACCGGTTGAATCGCCGATTTCTCTCAGCACAACGTTTCTGTACGCGGACGATCGCTACAACCGCTCGCAGCTGGGAATGACTGACAGTGAAGAGGTGCAGGCAACGGTGGACTTGACCTGGACCGTCACCGACAACACCAGTTTTTTCCTGATGTACGGCTACGAAA
>JBATID010000256.1:0-6097 GCA_049667545.1 Woeseiaceae bacterium | reverse complement strand
AACACCGTGACGGCGTTGGGCGCGTAAGTGTAGGCGTTCGGCAGCCAGACGTGCAGCGGAAACACGGCGGCTTTGAGCGCGAGGCCGATCGTAATGAAGCCGGCGGCGACCAGGATAGGCTTCTGGTCGGCCACATCGTGAATGCGCAGTTCCATGTCCGCGAGATTCAGCGTGCCGGTCATCAGGTAGATCAGGCCGATGCCAATCAGGTAAAAGGTGGCACCGATGGTACCCATGATCAGGTATTTGAAGACTGCGGGCAGCGCGCGGCGATCTGCACCTCCGGCGATGATCACGTAACTTGCCAGCGACGAGATCTCCATAAAGACGAATATGTTGAAGGCATCGGCGGCGACCGGTATGCCCAACAGCCCGGCAAGCGCCAGCAGCCAGGCGGCGTAGAACAGTGGCTGACGCGACGCGTCGATATCGGCGTCGATGCTGCGACTTCCCGCGAGTAACGCCAACGTCGAGGCGCCTGTAATTATCAGCAGCAACAGCGCGCTGAAGCGATCAACGCCCAGTTCGATGCCGTAAGGCGCCGGCCAGGATCCCATTTGATAGGTGTAGGTGTTGCCGTCGAGCACGCCTATTGTCATTGCAATGGCGATCGCAAAGGCAAACAGGCTGGCGGCCGTTGCCGCCGCACGGGCCAGCCCCGCGGGCTTGAGCAGCATTACCAACGGCGCGGTGAGCATCGGCACGATGACCTGCAGTGCCGGCAGATGGTGCGCGAGGCTATTCACCGACGATCGCGCTCCTGGATCTCGTGCTCTTCGATCGAGCCGTACTCTTCCTTGATACGCACGACGATACCGAGACCCAGGGCGGTCGTCGAAATACCGACTACGATGGCGGTCAGGATCAGGACCTGCGGAAGAGGGTTGGAATACAGGGAAACACCGTCCTGAAAAATCGGCGCGGTGCCGCCTTCAACCTTGCCCATCGTAATATAGAGAAGAAATACAGCCGCCTGGAAAATCGACAGGCCGATAAGCTTTTTGATCAGGTTGCGCTTTGCAATGACCGCGTAAAAGCCGATCATCAGCAAAATGGCGAACGCCCAGTAGTAAACGAGGCCGAGTAATTCCATCAGACCTTGCCCCGTGCAGCGAACGCGTGGAATACGCAGAGCAGCACGCCTGTTACAGTGATGCCGACACCCAGTTCGATCAGAATGATGCCTATGTGTTGCCCGGCGATCGGGTCCGATGCCAGCACGGAGTAGTCGAGGAAGTTACTGCCCAACAGCATGCTTGCGACACCGACAGCGCCGTACAGAAGAGCGCCACCGGCCGCGAGCCAGATCAGGACGCGCATCGGCACCGCTTGCAGAGCCCGCCTCTCGCCTTCAAGCAGAGCGTACAGAATGATCGACGATGCAACGATTGCACCGGCCTGAAAGCCGCCGCCTGGGCCGTAATCGCCGTGGAACTGCACGTACAGCCCAAACAGAAAAATGAACGGAATCAGCATCCGGCCAACGACCCTCGGCACCAGGTAGTGACGCAGACCCTGGTTGGGCTCATCCGTCGCCGCGATATCTTCGGGCCGGCCAGCGCTACCGGCACTTAGCAGGAACAGCACGCCGATGCCCGCGGTGAGCACGACGAACACCTCTCCCAGGGTGTCGTAGCCACGAAAGCTGCCCAGCACGGCGGTCACCGCATTGGGGATGTCGATCAGTTCCGGCGTCTTCTCGAGGTACCACGGACCCACGTGCTGATGGACCGGTGCCTCCGGATCGCCGAAACGCGGCTTGTCGAAGGTGGCGTAAATCACAATCAGCGTTGTAATCGTGACAACACCAAGCGCAAGCAGTCGATTTGTCGAGCCGCCGCGTTCATGCTCACCGGTCAGGGCAAGCGCGCCAAGAAACAGGACGGTCGAGATGCCCGCGCCAATCGCCGCTTCCGTTAGCGCAACATCGGCAGCGTCGAGCAGAAAGAAGTTTGCCGCCATCAACAGGCTGAAGATGCCGGTCAGGATGACGGCGGCAAACAGGCTCTCGCTGCGCACAATGGCGAGCGCCGTTATCACGGTTAGCGCGAGCAGGAAGACGCCGAACAGGATGATGATCATTCGCCTGCTCCGGGAGGGCTGACCGGCCCCTCTTTCGGCTGCAGCCCGGAAAGAATCGCCGCGCTGGCGAGCGCGTTTGATGTGGTCGGGCTGGTGAGCAGCAGGAACAAGAGGATGGCGGCAAGCTTGATCGTGGCGAGCGTCATGCCAGCCTGGAGCATGATACCGCCGAGGACCAGTACGGCGCCCATCGTGTCAGTCAGGCTGGCCGCATGAATGCGCGTATAAAGGTTGGGCATGCGCAGCGCGCCCAGGCCGCCAATAAAGACAAACGCGCCGCCCGCGGAGAGCATGATCCAGCTCAAGATGTCGATCGCCATCGTCATGAGGTCGAGTCGCTCTCGCGTTTTTCTTCGCCAGCGCTGCCTTCCCGATCCCGAATGAACTCGAGCACCGCGATCACGCCAATGAAGTTGATCAGCGCATACACCAGAGCGAGGTCAAGGAAGTCGGGTCGCCCGTACAGGAAAGCGACCACGGACAGCAGCAGCACCGTTTTTGTGCCGAACATGTTGGCGGCAAGCAGGCGGTCGTAAATGGATGGCCCAAGCAGTGCTCTGACCAACGCCAGCGCCATGGTAATAAGAATCGCGATCGTTACGGCGTAGTACATCGCTAGCCGTCCCGCAGCGCAAAGACGCGCTGATCCATCTCGCCGCGCTCGAGTTCGTCAGCGCCGGCCTGCGTTAAAGCGTGTACGGTGATTTCGCCTTTATAGACGTCGAGCGCGAGCGTGCCGGGCGTGAGCGTGATGGAATTCGCGAGAATCGCCTGGTCGACCGGGTGCTCGCCGCTTGCCTTGATCCTGACGACCTTCGGGCTGATCGGAAGGCTCGGGCTGAGCACAATGCGGGCGACATCCAGGCTGGACTTGACGACTTCTTTTCCGAGCCACAGCCAGAAGCCGAGCAGGCGGCGACCGAAGCGCAGCGCAAACAAGTCGGTCGCAAAGTAGTCCATACGATGCTTGATATAAATAGTTAGAAAACAGGAGAAGAGACCCAGCGCCAGCAACAGCGGCTTGTATATGCCCGACCACAGCAGCCATGCCGCGACCAGCGGGACCAGCAGCACCAGCATGCGCGTAATTACTTGCGTCGTCGTACTCATGGATTCGGCTTAGTTGTCGCTTTCCGGATTGCAGGGATACTCGCGCCGCAGCGTGGAGAAGACGGCGTCACGCGCCAACAGGTCTTCGTCCAGCACCTTGCGGTTGGCGAGGTCCCTGACCACTTTTTCAACGACCTCTTCCAGCGAGTCCGGCTCGCCCAGGCAGAAATCGGCATAAACAGTTGGACCACGACGGTTGATGCGGCTGCCGATGCGACTGCGGATAGCGCGGTCCGCGAAAGACTCATCGTCATCAAATTCGGTCGCGATATTTTCGAGAACCCGCGCATCGGTTGCGACCGCGCCGTCGATGAAGCCCTGCACGTAGCGCACACAAAAGATGGCGTCCTCGCCGTCCCTGTCCTCGTAGAAAAACGCGCAATGCTCTGCGAGTTCCGGCGTGGATAAGGGCTCGACGCTGTAGGCTTCGTCGGCCAGCAGCAAGAGTGCCAGGGTTCCAATAAAAACAGCTTTCATGTTCATTTTGTCTTCTCCGACTTTTGATTCACCTGCGCTTGTTGATGCAGGATAGCTTCCAACAACTCGCCGACCGTGCAGTGTTCTTCAATCTCGTGCCGCAAGTGCGCGTTGGTGTTGATCTTGTAATGATTGCGTCGCCCCTCTTTGGCGCGCTCCAGAATGCCCGCATCTTCGAGTTCGCCGATCAGACGAAACGCGGTCCGCTCAGTGATACCGATTCGCTCGGCAACGTCTCTGAGGCGTGCATTCGGGTTCTCGGCCAGACAAACCAGCACATGCGCGTAATTGCTGAAAAAACTCCAGCTATTTTGGGGTTCCGTTGCCACGGACAGCTCCATAAGTTTGTGTTGAAAACGGAACGTATGACAATAAAGACCGGAAATCAATAACCAGCGAAAAAAAACCGGTTATAATTAGCATGTGATAAACGGCAGAAGGGCGGCAGTGAAGCATTCACGTGATGAGGCGATCGCCGTTATACTGCGCGACCAAAGCAACATAGCGCCCGTAGCTCAGCTGGATAGAGTACTGCCCTCCGAAGGCAGGGGTCACAGGTTCGAATCCTGTCGGGCGCGCCATTTCCCTTTTTTGTTTCAGTAAGTTGCAGGTCATCGCTGATGAGTCCTGCCTCTTAGCGTGGCAAGTTGCCACGTTTTTGCCTCAATTCCACTACGTTTGCGGCGAATCCCGTTCTCAGCGCGGTGCTGGGCTTGGCATCGACAATTGCTTCCGCCCATTTCAGCAGCGTTCCAAGCTCGGCCGCAGAGTAGTGCGTCGTGATCTCGCCGTTGGTGTGCCCAAGCAGAGCTTTTCGATCTTCTACCGGGGCGCCAACAGCTCGAAGCCGATGCCCGAACGTGTGCCGCAGATCATGAAACCGAATCGGCAGCTTTGATCGGGCTTTCGCCTTCTTCCAGCTGCTGTTCGAAAGCTTCTTGAGCGGCTCGCCCTTCCAGCTGAACACGAACTTCGAATGTTCCCCGCGTCGCTCATCCGTCACCCGCCTGGCGACGGCATTCAGAATCACGACGCGCTCTTCGTTGTTCTTTGCTTCACCTTCGGGCAACACGAACACGCTGACACCGAGTTCTGGCACTTGCACTTCCCATTCCCACCGGAGCTTGGCGATCTCGCCTGCTCTGCAGCCAGTGTGCAGCGCAAACAAGATATGCTGCTCCAAGTGGGGCGGGCTCTTCGCCAACAGCCGCTTTTCCTCGTCATGCGACAAAGGGTAAGGAGCACGACGCTTGCCGGTGGGTCGAGTAATGGCTGGAGCAACCTGTAAGTAAGGGTGTCCTGCATCATTTCGCCAGCGGCGCGCGCATCGATTGAGGATGCTGATCAGTACGGACAGTTCTCGTTTGATCGTGCCGGCACTGACCGTCTTCAATCGCTCCTTGATGTACGGCTGTACGGTTCCGTCATGAAGCTGCGAAACTTGCAAGTGTCCGAGTGCTCTGCAGAGATTGGCCAGGGCGTACTCCGCCCGTTCGTAGCTCTTTGCTGAGCATTCTTCCAGATACCGTTCGGCGGCTTCAGCAAGCGTAAGCGGACTGGGTTCTCCGTAGATGTGTACGGATCGAAGGTCGGCTATGCGTTTTGCGAGAAATCGTTCCGCCTCTTCCAGCGAATTCGTTCCCGTCGTTTCGCAAAGTCGGATTGATTGACCTCCGACCTGGATTGTCTTTTGGATCGACCAGATTCCTTGCTTGCCCCGGCGACGGAGGCCGGGTGTTTTCTTTCCTCCCATGTTTCTCTCCTCGATGTTGTATCTCGGAGAGCGTTCGTAGAGCGGCCATTGTGCGCCCCGAGCTTGTCCATCGCAAATTGCTCCAGTTCGGCCCGGCTGAATAACAGACGTCGGCCCAGTCGCGTGCTTCTAACGTACGGTCGTACGTATCGATCAAAGCCGGAGCGGCTGAGGCCCAGTTGCCGAATAGCTTCTTTGTAGGGAAGTAGAATCACCGCCCAAGGTACCTCGTGGATATCTCCTCGCGGCTGTGCCCCAGCTCCCGAGAAATCGTCTCGCGTGCGCCCTTGTCACGCGCGCGTTGATCCTTAGTAAGGGATTTCGACGCTGGGCCGCCGGCGAGCGGTGACTTCCAGCCCGTCAGTTCCTCGTAGCGCCGCTGGGCGTACGCGTGCCTGAGGCCGTGAGGATTCTTGATCCCTGCTGAACGGACTTGGCCGTCGTAGCGATTGCGCTGTTCCACGTAGTTGCGTTCGGGCGGGATCAGCGCGCCGCCCTTCGCGAGATTCCTGACGTCCTCGAGGAGTCGCCGCTGAGCGTCCGTCCGGATCGGCACGGTTCGGGCACGGCCACCCTTGGTCCAGCTCGCTTTGAGCTTGATGTGATCGTCCTTGATGGCGTAGTTGGGTGAGAACTTGATTGCCTCTTCGCGCCGCAGGCCGAAAGCCGACTGCA
>JBATID010000255.1:0-2180 GCA_049667545.1 Woeseiaceae bacterium | reverse complement strand
CTGTACAAGGGCATGATCGTCGCCGGTCTTCTCGCAGCGATCGCGTTCTACTTCATCACGGATATGATGATGGCGGGCAGCGGCATGTCGATGAACATTTACTACTCGGCACTGATCGGCCTGGCGCTCACCGCGGCCATGGTCGTCATCACCGAGTACTACACGGGCACCGAATTCAAACCCGTCAGGACGATTGCTGAAGCATCACTGACCGGCGACGCGACCAACATCATCGCGGGCCTCGGCATCTCGATGAAGGCGACGGCGCTGCCCGTACTGGCAGTCTGCGCCAGCATCTGGGGCGCTTTTGCGCTGGCCCCGGAAGGCAACAATCTCGCCGGCCTCTACAATATCGCGATCGCTGCGACGACCATGCTATCGATGACCGGTGTTGTCGTCGCGCTCGATGCGTTCGGTCCGATCACGGATAACGCCGGCGGCATCGCCGAGATGGCTGAGTTGCCGCCCGAAGTTCGCAAGATCACCGACCAGCTCGACGCCGTCGGCAACACGACCAAGGCTGTGACAAAGGGATACGCCATCGGCTCCGCAGGCCTCGCCGCGCTCGTGCTGTTCGCCGACTACACGAATGCGTTGAGCAAGTCCGGCATCGACGCCGTCTTCCTGCTCAACGATCATCTCGTCATCATCGGCCTGTTTATTGGCGGCCTCGTGCCGTTCCTGTTCGCCTCGATGGCGATGGAAGCGGTTGGCCGGGCTGCTAGCGCAGTCGTAGAGGAAGTGCGCCGCCAATTCCGGGAGATCGAGGGCATCATGGAAGGCACCGGCAAGCCGGACTATAGCCGTGCAGTCGATCTGCTCACCAAGGCAGCGATTCGCGAGATGATCGTGCCCTCGCTGCTACCGATCGCGGTACCGCTGGCCGTCGGCCTGATCCTCGGTCCCAAAGCGCTTGGCGGCCTGCTGCTCGGCACGATCGTTACCGGACTGTTCGTCGCAATCTCAATGACAGCCGGTGGTGGTGCCTGGGATAACGCCAAGAAGTACATTGAAGACGGCAACTTCGGCGGCAAAGGATCTGATGCCCACAAGGCAGCAATAACCGGCGACACCGTCGGCGATCCGTACAAGGATACCGCGGGTCCCGCAATCAACCCGTTGATCAAGATCATCAACATTGTTGCACTGCTGATGGTACCGCTGCTCTAAGCCGGTATTACAACGCATGATAAAAGCCGCTCGATTCGTCGAGCGGCTTTTTTTTAGCCCCGCAACACTAATGCAGTCGTTGTGCGAGAGATTCAGCTTTCTGCATAGTCCGTGCAGATACACGAGTATATGGATCGCCTGCGATCAAGCCGGTGTATAGCAAGCCAACCGGCTTTGCACCGATCAGTTTCGCCGTCATCTTGAGCTGTTTACCGGTGCCATAGGTCAAGCGGCCGAGGATTCCAGGCGCCGCGCACGACGTGACCAGCAGCGCTTTCTTCGTGATCGATTCGGCTTTCCGGAAAATCGGCGAAGGCGCGCCCCACGGCCAGAAACCGTACACAATCAATCGCTCCATGAATCGTTTGAACACCGCAGTAACCGATCCAAAATTCGTTGGTGCCGCGAGAATGTAGGCGTCCGCCCGCTCGATCTTGTCGATAATTCCGTGCATGCTATCGTTAAGAACGCACCGGCCGGGCTGTTCCCCGGATTGCTGCGTGCACGCACGACAGTTCATACAAAAACGAATATCTTCATCGCGCAGATTGACAGTGTCGACGTGCACACCTGACTCCGTCAAAGCCCGGGTTACGGCCGCCACAGCCTGATCGGTAATCCCGTCGTCGCGATATGAACCGTTAATCGAAAGTACCCGGTGCTCGTCAGTCATTAGCAGACTCCTTCACAACACTGTGCGATGTCAGTCTGAAAATACCACCGACTGTGGCGGCGCAGCATTGCGGATAACCGAGAACGCGTTGCCGGTACCTTTTACTCGCAAAATGCCTGGCGGCAGTCGCCGACAGGAGCCTCGCTAATGATTCGGCGCACGATGGGATCCAGTCACTCCGGTACCCAACATTGCGGGAGCCTCAATGAAGTTGCCCTGTGCGAAGTCGACGCCGATATCGCGCAGCCAGTCAAAGTCATCCTGCTGCTCAACCTGTTCGGCAACGACGCGGAACTTCATGGTGCGCGCCAGCTTGATCATGGCGGCTACCATTTCC